>JAIVHE010000546.1 GCA_020201255.1 Desulfobacteraceae bacterium | reverse complement strand
CCTATGTGGAATACTATTTGTCCCGGGGCATGGATATCAATGCTTTTGCCCCGTCTTTGTCGTTTTTCTTTTCCAACGGCATGGATCCGGAATACACGGTCATCGGCCGGGTGGCCCGCCGCATCTGGGCCGTGGCCATGCGGTACAAGTACAAGGGCAACGACAAATCCCAGAAGCTCAAATACCATATCCAGACCTCGGGCCGGTCCCTGCATTCCCAGGATATCCAGTTCAATGATATCAGAACCACCCTCCAGGGGCTGTGCGCTATTTATGACAACTGCAATTCTCTGCACACCAATGCCTTTGACGAGGCCATCACCACCCCGTCCGCGGAATCGGTGCGCAGGGCACTGGCCATTCAGCTGATCATCAACCGGGAATGGGGCCTGGCCAAAAATGAAAACCCGCTCCAGGGATCGTTTATCGTGGATGAACTCACGGATCTTGTGGAAGAGGCCGTACTCCTGGAGTTTGAGCGCATCACCGAACGGGGCGGGGTCCTGGGGGCCATGGAAACCGGGTACCAGCGGGGAAAGATCCAGGAAGAATCTTTGTATTACGAGTACCAGAAACATTCGGGCAAGCTGCCGCTTGTGGGCATCAACACCTTTGAAGACCCGGATGCCAATTATGCGGAAATGGCCAACCACCTGGAACTGTCCCGGTCAACCGATGCCCAGAAAAACGAACAGCTGGAGCGGCTGGAAAATTTCAAGGCAGCCCATGGGGATGAACAGGAAACTGCCCTGGAAAAATTGCAGCAAACCGCCCTGAACGGGGGCAATATGTTTGCGCAGCTCATGGAGACAGTGAAGGTCTGCTCCCTGGGCACCATCACCGGTGCCCTGTACGAGGTGGGGGGCAAATACCGCAGGAACATGTAAAGATGCCTCCCCTGGGTTGCTGTGTCGGATTGACTTTTTTGGCAGAGTGCCGCCCCTGGTGGGAGTGCCTTGCTGACGGCCTGGAATCCACGGGGTGGCTCCGACAGTCCGTCAGCAAGGCACCCCCACCAGGGGCTCCGCTGCACAAAGAGGACTAATGCCCAGGGTTCCACCGGCAGTCCGCTACCATCAACGTCCAGTGTCGGTTGGTTCGTGTGGGTTGAATCCCATTCTGCCGCGTTTGCTACAGGGGCTTAGGCATGCGCAGCGTAAAAAACGGCAAACTGTTTGAGGACACACCTGCCCGTAGTTTTTGCCGTTTAGCGAAGCATGCCTTAGCCCCTGTCAAACGCGGCAGACGGGTGAAACCCACACGGGCCGGCCGACACGGGTCTGAACCAGAGTGTCGGCGCTGACCATGGCTGATGAAATGCACTTGTCCCGGCTGGATAAAGACTTGCAATCAGCCGGGACAGCTGATACATTTCAGCTGCAATATAGCGAATACAACCAGACAACCATAAGGAGACACAACCCATGCATAACCCTGTCATCGTCAGTGCCGTTCGAACCCCTCTGGGCAGTTTCGGCGGTACGTTGAGCACCATGGGCGCCACGGATCTGGGTGCCCTGGTGATTACCGAAGCCCTTTCCCGGGCCGGGATAGAATCCTCCCGGGTCGATGAATGTATCATGGGCATGGTACTGCCCTGCGGCTATGGCCAGAACCCGGCCAAACAGGCAGTGGTAAAAGCCGGTCTGCCCTGGGAAGTGGAGGCCATTACCGTGAACAAGGTCTGCGGATCATCCCTCAAGGCGGTGATGCTGGCAGCCCAGGCCATCCAGTGCGGCGATGCCGATGTGGTGGTGGCTGGCGGCATGGAAACCATGAGCATGGCCCCCTATTACATGGACAAGGCCCGGTGGGGACTTCGTATGGGCCCGGGCCGTATAGAAGCCCACATGATCCATGACGGGCTGTGGGATATTGTCAATGATTTTCACATGGGCATGTCCAATGAGCTGTGCTCGGAGCGATGGGAAATCTCCAGAGAAGACCAGGACCGGTATGCGGCCCAATCCTATTCCCGGGCCAATGCTGCTGTGGCATCCGGCCGGTTCAAAGAGGAAATTGTGCCGGTGAAAGTGCCGCAGCGCAAGGGGGAT
>JAIVHE010000238.1 GCA_020201255.1 Desulfobacteraceae bacterium | reverse complement strand
ATATCCCAATTCTGGGCTCATTATGATTGAAGGAGTTTACCATGGATTCAACGGAACAGTCCCGCTTTGATGCACAGTACCAACGCCTCCTGATAATGCTGAATCTTCAGGGTAAGAGTGAAAAGACCATTGATTCGTATTCCCGTGCAGTTCGACGAGTGTCAGAACATTTCGATTGTTGTCCCGATGCGTTAACGGTCGATCAATTTGAGGTCTACTTTGGCGAACTGGTTGAATCCCATTCCTGGAGTACTATCAAAGTGGACCGGAATGGCCTGCAATTCTTCTGGAAACATGTGCTCAAGCGTGATTGGCAATGGCTCAACATTATTAAGCCGCCCAAGGTCCACACCATTCCTGACATTCTGACGGTTGCAGAGATCGAGCAACTTATCGGAGCGACACGAAAACTGCGTTACCGTGTATTCTTGTTAACCACGTATTCATTGGGCCTGCGTTTGGGTGAAACCCTGGCGCTTCAGGTTGGCGATATTGATGCCGAGCGTAAACGTGTTCATATCCGTCGCGGCAAAGGACATAAAGATCGTCTGGTTCCGCTCCCGGATCTCACCTGCCAGGCATTACGCGCGTTATGGCGCAAACACAAGCACCCCTTTTTGCTTTTTCCCAATGCCAATGGCTCTCTTGAAACGATTCGCCAGGCGACCACGCATATGGATCGTGGCGGCGCTCAAGTTGCCATGAAAACGGTTGTCAACGCGTGTGGCATTAAAAAAAAGTCTCCGTTCACTCCCTCCGTCACAGCTTTGCCACACATCTGCTCGAAAATGGTTTGAGCCTGCGCCATATCCAGGCAATCCTTGGCCACGCCAGCCCCACCACAACCGCGCGCTATGCTCATCTGACCGACATTACTGAACAAGACAGCATGACCACCATTAACAACCTGATCAACACCCTTCATGTCGATTTAGGGAAGGTGTAATCATGGATCTGGTTGCTATTGTTGATCAGCACTTCGATACCTTTATGACCCAATACGCTGACAGGGTTCTGCCCAGCCATCTGAATGCCATCAATGCCATACGCCGATGCCGTACGCCAAATTCCGGGGAGCTCCATGTGCATTGCACCGAATGTGACCGGGCGGAATGGCGACCCATGTCCTGTGGCCACCGGAACTGTCCAAAATGTCAAAACCATGAAACCAGCCAATGGCTTGACCGGCAACGGTCAAAGTTGTTGCCCGTCGAATATTTCATGGTCACCTTTACCTTGCCCTTTGAACTCCGAGCATTGGCCTGGCATTTTCAAGCCAGCATTTACGCGATCATGTTTGCCTGCGTCACCAGCACTTTAAAGGATTTTGGCTTAAACCCCAAACATCTGGGCGCAAATATGGGCATGACCGCAGTGCTCCATACCAACACCAGGAAACTCGATTATCATCCCCACATTCACGTCATTGTGCCTGGCGGGGGCATTGATAAAAGCAGACGACAATGGAAAAAGCTGAAAGGCAAATACCTGTTTCATGAATTTGCTCTGGCCAAAGTCTTTCGCGCCCGTTTTCTGGCGGCGGCAAACGAGGAGAAGCTGACGATCCCGGCGGGTGTTCCTAAAGAATGGATTGTCAACTGCAGGCATGTAGGCAAAGGCTTGCCGACCTTGAAATATCTGTCCCGATATCTCTATCGCGGGGTCATTGCGGAGAAGAACATCCTCACCTGCCGGGACGGAAAGGTGACCTTTGCTTACGTTGAAAGCGAAACGGGTGAAACAAAACACCGCACTCTGAACGCGGAAGATTTTATATGGCACATTTTACAGCATGTTCTGCCAAGAGGCTTTCGTCGGGTCAGAGATTATGGCTTTTTACACGGTAATGCGAAGAAGCTCCTGTCGCTGGTCCAACTTGTTTTGCAGGTGATGATTGTTGCTGACAAACCGCGACCAAGGCCGGTTTTCAAGTGCCCAAAATGCAAATCACCCATGACGATTACGGCCTTTCGACGGCCTGCCTGGGTGTCGGGATAGTTGTCTCTGACGGTATCGTGTTGCGGTAAACAATCGTAGAGGAGGGACAGAAGTTCTGATG
>JAIVHE010000323.1 GCA_020201255.1 Desulfobacteraceae bacterium | reverse complement strand
AGATGTATTCAGTTTGTGTTTCATGTGTTCGGTCAGGTGTCCCATAAAAGTCGGAGTCAAGGACGGACATGTGAACTGGATCCAGGGAAATCCCCATGTAGCGGGCATAGACGGCCGTTTGTGCCCCAGGGGCTCTGCCGGCAAATCCCTGCTCTATGATGACCAGCGGCTCCAGTCCCCCCTGATCCGGGTAGGAGACAGGGGATCGGGCAACTGGCGGAAAGCCTCATGGGAAGAGGCCCTTGACTATGTGGGAACCCGGCTCAAAGAGATCAAGGACACCCATGGCGGTCATGCCATTGCATTAGGCGAACGGGCCCAGCTCGCCACCCATGTGAGCAAAACTTTTTTAAAGGCTTTGGGTTCCCCCAACTACTTCAGCCATGACGCCCTTTGCAAGGGATCCATGAACACGGCCTGCCGGAGCATGTTCGGTTACACAGACGGCCAGATGGGTATCAACTATGCCAATACAAAACATATTGTTCTCTATGGCAGAAACATTTTTGAATCCATTAATGTCAAAGAGGTGAACACCCTCATGGATGCCCTGGAAAAAGGGGCCAAACTCACCTATATCGATCCACGGGTCAATGTCACCGCCAGCAAGGCGCACCGGTACTGGATGATCCGGCCGGGCACTGACCTGGCCCTCAACTACGGACTGATCCACGTGATTTTGAAAGAACGTCTCTATGATGTTTCATATGTGGAAAAGTGGGTTCACGGCCTTTCCACACTCCAGGAATTTGTCAAGGAATACACACCGGAATGGGCGGAAGGTGAAACCGGGATCCCGGCCGGTGATATCAAGGCACTGGCCCGGGAGATCAGCAAGGTCAAACCGGGTGTCATCTTCCATTACGGCTACCGTTGCGCCAACCATCAGAACGAGATCTACATGCGACGGTCCATTCTTATGCTCAATGCGCTTATGGGATCCGTGGAAGCAAAAGGGGGCATTTTCTTTAAAAAAGGCCCGGGTGCGGAAGGCGGTAAACCAGCCAGAAAACTTGTTGAACAGGAATTTCCCAAAATTGAGGTCCCCCGGTTTGATAAGGTCGGGACCCCGGATTTTCCGCTGCCTGATCCGGCCCACGGGGTGGCCCAGATTCTTCCTTTTGCCATCCTCAACGAGGATCCCTATCCCATCAAGGCCCTGATCAACTACCGCCTGGACCCCCTCATGTCCATCGCCGACACTACTAACACCAAAAAAGCCCTGGACAAGCTGGATCTGATTGTAACCATTGATATCAATTATTCAGACATCGCATGGTACTCTGATGTCATTTTACCCGAATCCACCTATCTGGAACGTACCGACTGCATCCAGCAGATGAACGGCCTCAAACCCTTGATGTTTCTGCGAAAAAAGGCTGTGGAACCCCGGTACGAAACCCTGGAAGGTGCCATCATCCTCAAACGCATAGGAGAACGCATGGGTATCGGCCAGTTTTTTCCCTATGAAACCATGGATGAACTGGTGGACTGGCAGCTAGAAGGAACCGGGTTCACCCGCAGCGATTTTGCCGCCAAAGGGTTTGTTTCCTACGGAAAATCCCAGATTTTCTGGGACAGAAATGATATCCCGTTCAAGACACCTTCCGGAAAAATCGAGTTTACGTCCTCCCTGCTGGAAAATGCGGGGTTTCCCTCTTTTCCGCCCTATGAATCGCCGGCCGCCCCGCCGGAAAACGGATTTCGTTTGGTGGTGGGCCGCACCGGGCTTCATACCCATGTATCCACCCAGAATGTGCCGTATCTCAATGAACTGATGAAAGAAAACCTGCTGTGGATAAACAACACAAAAGCAGCGGATCTGGGTATCAGTAACGGAGCCGTTGTGGAGGTGTCCTCTGACTGCGGCAAAGGACAAATCAAGGCGTTTGTCACGGATATGATCCATCCGGAAGCGGTGTTCATGGTTCACGGCTTCGGCCATGAAGCCAAATCGGCCAGACGGTCCTACAACCGGGGACTGTCCGATGCTTTGCTTCAGAAAAACGTATATGACAAAGTGGGAGGCAGTCCGGCATTCCATGACACTTTTGTAACTGTGACCCCGGTGTAATTACCATAAGGAGGCAATGAATGAGCCAGTATTACCTGTTTCAGGACAGCAAAAAATGCATCGGGTGCCACGCATGTGAGATCCAGTGCAAATCCAATAAAGACCTGCCCGAAGGTCCCAAGCCCTGCCAGATTATCCAGGTGGGGCCCAAATTCATCAACAACCTGCCCAAGATGTCGTTTATTTTCATGCCCTGTTTTCATTGTACAGATCCCTGGTGCGTGTCTGCCTGCCCCACCGGGGCCATGCAGCAGCGGTCTTCGGACGGCATCGTATTCA
Organism: Desulfobacteraceae bacterium; assembly: GCA_020201255.1. Classification (GTDB taxonomy): domain Bacteria; phylum Desulfobacterota; class Desulfobacteria; order Desulfobacterales; family Desulfobacteraceae; genus Desulfotignum. The sequence continues at coordinate 5,567 of JAIVHE010000323.1, read as the reverse complement.
TAGAAAAAGAGCTGTGCGTGGGTTGCAAGACCTGCGTCTCCGCCTGTCCCTGGGGCGCACCCCAGTGGAATCCGGATACCGGCAAAGTGGAAAAATGTGATTACTGCAAGGATCGGATCGACCAGGGCCTTGAACCCGCATGTGTCACCACCTGCACCACCGGATGCCTGAAATTCGGCAAAGTGGAAGATATGACCCAGATCCGTCGGGAACGTCATGCCAAGGCTGTGGCATCCCTTGAAAACAGCAGCTTTTAAAAGGAGTGTACCCTATGGTCCAAAACACCTGTCCGGTTCAATCCATCCTGCAAACCCTGTCTGAGCGGATTGCATCCGGTGCCCTGACAGATCCCAAGGTGCGGCGGATATGTGAGTCCATCCGGATGCTGGTGGAGGAGATATCCTTAGGAGAAGCCGGGGATGGTCATATGGCCGCCATTGATGAACTGATGGCGGAATTTGAACACAGAAGTCCGAATGATATTTCAGTCAAAACCCGGGAATATGTGAAACAGATCTTAACCGACCACCGGGAAATATTTGTCAGCCATATTGAATCCCGGAACTGTCCTTCCCATGACTGTGGAGTGATTGCCCCTTCCCCCTGTCAAATGGCCTGTCCGGCCGGCATTGACGTACCCACCTATCTCGCCCTCATCGCCGAAGGCAAAGATGCCGAGGCCATTTCCGTGATTCGTGAGGACAATCCCCTTCCCTGGGTCTGTGGACTGGTGTGCACCCGACCTTGTGAAATGATGTGCGTCAGGGGGCGGATTGATACCCCTATTTCCATTAAATTTCTCAAGGCGTTTGCCGCAGAACGGGCACTGTCCGACCGCCAGTACAAAAATCCGACACCGGCACCGCCTAACGGCAAGAAAGTATGTGTGGTAGGAGCCGGCCCGGGCGGGCTGTCCTGTGCCTATTATCTGGCCCTGATGGGGTACCGGGTGAAGGTGATCGAAGCCCTGCCTTTTGCCGGTGGCATGCTCATGGTGGGCATTCCCCGGTACCGGCTCCCCCGGGAAGTCATTGACCGGGAAGTGGCCATGATAGAGGATCTGGGGGTGACATTTTCCTTCAACACCCTGTTTGGTAAGGATGTCACCTATCAAGATATGCAGGAGAACGGCACGGATGCTTTTTTTCTGGCCATCGGCGCCCATAAAGCCTGGGATTTGGGCATCAAAGGCGAAACCGATTTCCCCAAGGTTATTGATGCCATCACTTTTTTAAAGAATGTGGCCATAGGGGACCGCCATGCCCCGGGAAAGCATGTGGTGGTCATCGGCGGGGGAAATGTGGCCATTGATGCGGCCCGCACCAGCCTGCGTCTGGGGGCGGAAAAAGTGAGCATTGCCTACCGCAGGTCCAGAGAACAGATGCCCGCTGATATTGAAGAAGTGGAACAGGCAGAAGAAGAAGGTATTGAATTTGCCTTTCTCACCATCCCCACTGAAATAAAGGGGGAAAACAGCACCATAACGGGTCTGGCTTGTATCAAGGCAGAACTGATTGCCAAAAAAGGCACGAACCGGCTGGCCCCGGTGCCCATCTTGGGCAAGGAGTTTACTATCCGGGCGGATGCCGTCATATCCTCCATCGGACAGTATGTGGATGATACCGGCATGACCGCATTCGATGCCATCAACTGGACCCGCAGAGGCACCATTGAAGTCAACCATGCCTCCATGGAAACCAGCATGCCCGGGGTATTTGCCGCAGGAGATGCGGTATCAGGACCTGCCACGGTCATTGAGGCCATCGGCGGCGGCAAACGGGCGGCTGATGCGATCCATCGGCATCTCAATGGTATTCCTCAGCTGCGTATGCCCAAAATACCGGTGCGCCGGCATAAGCGCCCCATGATCGAGATGACCGCGTCTGAAAAAATGCGGTTGACACGGCCCAACATGCCCATGCTCAATGTGGACCGGCGGCGGACCACGTTCCAGCAGGTGGAGCTGGGGTATGAGGAAGAAGAGGTACGCAAGGAAGCCCGGCGATGTCTGCGGTGTGATGTGTGCCGGCGTTGCGGCAAATGTGTTGAAGTGTGCCGGGACAAGATGGGCATAGATGCGCTGCATCTGGGATATCTGGATTTTGACCACCCGGTGAAAACCGATTTTCGAATGACCGCTGAAAATTGCATCACCTGCGGGGCCTGTGCCGCCAACTGCGAAAACAATGCCATGGTGATCGAGGAAAAAGACGGCAAACGGATGCTCAAGCTCTGTGGTACCATATTGAATCAGCAGGATATCCAGACATGTGAATCCTGCGGAGCCAAACTGCCGTCTGCCCAGTATATGGCATTTATATCCGACAAGACGGCGGATGTGACAAAAAAGTCGGACCAGCGGCTTTTGTGTAACGAATGTCTGCGGAAGCTTTCGGCCAAAAATCATGTGCCGACCCGGCCGGTCAACCCGAAATAAAGGAGAAGGTTATGATGTTTAAACGCGGCAACCGTGTGGAAGTGTTCCAGGCATCGACAGATGAGGCCTGGGAGCCGTATATGAATGATTTTATCGGGGTCCACGGGGTGGTGACGGACCCGGATACCTCCATCAATGATCCAGACGCCCTCATTGAGGTAAGTCTCCAGGGCAAAGGTACCCACCGCCTGCCCCAGGACTGCCTGAGGCACCTGGACGAACCGACAGGATGATCCGCCATGATTGAAATTATCATTAATGATCGAGCGGTGGTCTGCAAAGAGGGCCAGACTGTGTTGGAGGTTGCCAAAAGCAATGATATCGACATCCCACACCTGTGTTTTCATCCGGCATTGAAACCGTCCGGTGCCTGCCGGGTCTGCGGTGTGGAAATAACCTCCAACACCGGCCGGCAGACGGTAATGTTGTCGTGCTTACTCAAGGTGAAACCCGGGCTCAATGTGGTGACCGATTCTCCATTGGTCCAAACCCATCGCCAGAATGCGTTTGTCCGGCTGTACCGAATGGCCCCCCAGGCCCATCGGATCCGGGATATGGCCCACAGATATCAGGTGGATCTGCCGCCGGAACCGGACGGGTGTATCCGATGCCGGTTGTGTATCCGGGTGTGTCAGGATATTGTCAAGGTGGGGGCCCTGAAAATGGAAAAAACTGACTCCGACGTCCGGGTGGTGAAAGGGAATGGCCAGTGCGTCGGATGCGGCACATGTGCCAATATCTGTCCCACCGGCATCATCCAGGTGACCGACCAGGACAATGTAAGAACCATTTCCATTCAGGACCGCATCATCGGTCAGCTGCCGCTGGAACGGTGCGAGGGCTGCGGCTGCATGTATGCTACGGCTGATTTTTTGAACCGGGTATCCCATATCAATCCTGAACATCCGGATACCAAGGAACATCACCACTTGTGTCCAGCTTGCACCAAGCGCATGTCCACCCGTGCCACCACGGAAAAGGCACATATAAAAAAATGAAACCCGCGGTTTGCCTTCTCTGCCTGGCAGGGATATGGGGCCTGCCGGCGCCGGCTTTTGCCATCCAGCTGCATACGGGCAATGCCGGTATTATTGCCCATCAGATAGGGCATCTGTTTTTTTTGTTTTCCATGGTGGCCCTCATGTTCACCGTCAACAGCCAGGGATTGATCCGGCAGAAGGGATGGCGGCTGATCCAGCTTGCAGCCCTTTTTTTCATCTTCTGGAACCTGGATACCCTGGCCGCCCATTTCCTGGATAACCAGATCGAAGTGGTGCGCATCCAAACCCTGAGCATAACAAAAATGGCCATTGTCACCCAGTCTGACTCACGACTGATGGCCGTGATCTATTACTTTCTCAAAATGGATCACATCTGGTGTGTTCCGGCCATGGTTTTTTTGTTCATGGGATTGAACAGCCTGCTCAAGGACCAGAGACGCCGGTCTGAAAGTACAGACAATACAGATAAGGGGCGACAATGACGGCCAACCTGCCCATTCTGCTGGTGGATGTGCTGGGATCAGTGGCCATGGTGGTGCTGGGAATTTTGTCCCTGTTCAAGGCCAGGTCTCTGCGGGATCTTGACCCGGACAACGTGGTATTTCTCTATTTGATCTGGATCTGTGCCGGGTTCACCATATTCGCGGTATCCCGGTCCTTGAGCCATATCCTACGCCAGTTTCTGGTGCTCACCGGCAGCGGGGACATATGGAACGAGATCGGGCCGTTTACCGGGGCCATCAACACCATATCCTTCATGCTGGTGGGAACGGTGACCCTGTTTTTCAACCAGAGCTGGCGCATCAATGAAAAAATTCTATCCGCCAAGCAGAAACAGGAAGATACCAGTGCCAAACTGCTGGAACTGAACCAGACCCTGGAACATAAGGTGGTGGAAAGAACCGAAATGCTCACCAGTTCAGAACACAAGGCCCGGCGGATTTTTGAACATTCCCTGGATACCATTATGGTGACAGACCCCTGGTTCAATATTGTTGAAATCAACCGGGCCGGGGTATCCCTCACCGGATATCAGAAATCAGACATGCTGGACAAAAAAATGGGGCTCAAGGATTTTTTCACAGACCCTTCCGAAAATGAGCGGATTTCCGGACTTCTGGAAACCCATGAATATATTTTGAACGAAGAAACCGATTTTCTGCGTGCCGACGGGTCCTTTGTCAGGGTACTCATCACCGGCGGCGTGGACTATGGTGCTTTCGGCTGCGGCAAGACCTTTCATTTTATCATCAAGAACATCAATGACAAACGGCAGATGGAGCAGCAGATCGCCCAGGCTGACAAACTGGCGGCTTTAGGGGAGTTGTCCGCCGGCGTGGCCCATGAAATCAACAACCCCTTAGGCATCATTCTGGGATACACCCAGCTGATGCTCAAAAATCCCGGAGATCATGAAGAAGACCTGAAAACCATTGAAAAACATGTGAAAAACTGTAAGATTGTGGTATCTGATCTGTTGACCTTTTCCAGAAAAGGGTCAACAAAAATGCAGCCCATTGATGTATGTAAGGTGGTGGATGATGTGATCAGTTTTCTGGGCAATCATTCCGATTTCAAAAATGTACAGGTAACCGCTTCCGGTCCATGCAACGGCCCTTTAATGGTTTTCGGCAATGAGCAGGAGCTGGCCCAGGTCATTATCAACCTGATGATCAACGCCTGTCACGCAGTGGAAAAAACAGGAAGCATCCAGGTGGAAACAGGCACAGATGATCAGGACCAGGTGCTGGTAACGGTGAAAGACAACGGCACCGGCATCCGGGAAAAGGATTTTTCCCGGATCTTTGACCCGTTTTTCACCACCAAGCCCGTGGGCCAGGGCACCGGGCTGGGACTTTCCGTCGGATACGGCATTATCCAGCGCCATGGAGGAGATATCACGGCGAAAAACAGGAAAGAAAAAGGTGCCGCCTTCACCATCAGCCTGCCCCGGGCAGGAACGGCCGGCGACAATCTGGACAGGGAGAACATCTGATGACCGCTCATATTCTGGCAGTGGATGATGAAAAAGACATGACCCGTCTGCTGAAACGCACCCTGGAATCAGAAATTGACTGCACGGTTTCCATGGCGTTTTCCGGAGAAATGGCCTTGAACATCCTGGAACA
>JAIVHE010000322.1 GCA_020201255.1 Desulfobacteraceae bacterium | reverse complement strand
CATTGCGCAATAGGGAGTCCTGGATGAGAGGGTGGCATTTATCCAGAAGCCGTTTTCAATGGCGGATATGACGGCGAAGGTTCGGGGGGTTTTGGATAAAAACATTAGATGAAACTCAAGTATGATTATCCAAAGCAAAAGGATTCAGGACTGAATTTCCTGAAGTATACCGGAACAATCCTAAAGCTGACAAAACTTGAAAATTAGGAGTTTTTTCCTATTGACAATTTTCTCCGCTTTTAGTAAAGGGTTTGATAGCCCAAGACAAAGCCAAACCTGTTTTGAAGCAGGTACGGAAAGCCACGGATCATTATGATAGCCGGGTTGCCGCTAAGGTGATCCGGTTTTTTATATTTTTAACTTTTAAAGGAGAAATATTATGATATTTATGGGAACTTTAACGATACCAACTAACAAGAGTAAAGAGTGGGAGAAATGTGTCACTGAATTTGCTGCAAATCCACTTCCCTCTTGCTTAAAGAAATGGCAGTTTTTCTTCTGCCCAGGTGGTGAAGGCTTTAAAGGTTACAATCTTATATACGCAGAAAAGGGAAAAGGAGATGAAGCCCTCATCGAAATAAACAAACTGGTGTTTCCGTTTTGTCAAATTGAAAGATCTTCGTGGAACCTTGAACCTTTAATGGGTATCACCGATATTTTCAAAGTGTTGGAGAAAAACTAAACGACCAACGGCTGCAAGCCGGTGGATTTAGAGCTCAGCGGGCTTAACCGCCGACTGAAAGCGAATACGTCTAAATGACAGTGGCTTTAACCGCGGGCCTAAAAAACGGCTAAAGCCTGCACTATACCAGTAAAGTAAGGAGCCGTGAGTGTTATTAGAAAAAATAGGCGAAATATTACAGAAGCAGTTTTAAAAACAGGTTCAGAAACGACTCTCTTTTTTTATTCTAACATGGAAAATTTGACCCTGTGGGCCAGGTCAGAGCCGATAGGCTCTGCCATAAAAAAATGGTTTGATTCCTTAGCTTGCGGTTAGCCCCCCTATGGGGGGCAGCAAGCCTAAAGCCTGGTCCTCTGGGTCAGGACATTTACTTAAATCATAAACAAAAGGTGTGTTTCATGGATAAAGATTTCTTATTATCGGCTTTCATGGCAGCTGAGGGTGAAATCAATTTGATAGTGAACGAGTTAACTACAGTATTGGATGATAAAATAAATGAATTATTCCAAGAGCCAGATGAAAGATGGGTTGAAAGAATTTTCGCTTTTACATTTAAAGATGAAATTCAATTGAATAATGAACCCAAAAATTCTATTACAAAAGACCATTTCGTAGCTGCTCGAAAGGCAAAAACATTAATGTACTTGCAAGGCGTAAATATAAAAACAAAAATGAAACAACTGGTGGAAACTAAAAGCGAAAGGTGTCTTGGTCATTTAATTGCCGAAGTAATGAACTCATCTGACTACAAAGCATATTTGAAATTGATGGCCAGGGATAGCTAATGTGTAAAAATTTTCTTTGCGACAGCCCAGTGGATTCTACTTTATGAATAAATTTTATTGATCAAAGGAATGAACATGAGCAAATATAAATACTATCTGATTGAAAAAAAAGTACCGATTGCGTGGGTATACCTAAACAGGCCGAATAAAAAAAATGCTATGAACCCTCCGGCATGGAAAGAATTACCTGCGGTTTTCGAATCCTTAGATAATGATCCTGATATCCGGGCAATTATCGTTGCAGGAAAAGGCTCGGCATTTTGTGCGGGCATCGATTTGTTGAGCATGGTGGCTGAAATTCCGGAATTGATGGACCCTGCTCAGAAAGGTGGAATTAAGTGGCAGTTACTACAAAAAATTTATTCCCTTCAAGAGACGATTTCCTGTATTGAAAAATGCAAAAAACCTGTTATTGCGGCAGTTCACGGATATTGTATAGGTGCAGGGCTTGATATGATTACGGCTTGTGATATCCGACTGGGCTCGAAAGATGCCGTATTTTCATTAAAAGAAGCAGATTTAGGAATGGTGGCCGATGTAGGGGTTCTCCAGAGATTGCCCCATATTGTTGGTCAAGGCATCACTAGGGAACTTGCTTATACAGCAAAAAAAATAACAGCTGATCGTGCAAAAAAGGTGTTGCTCCTCAATGAAATTTTTAAAGATCCAGAGACCTTAATTACGGGTGCCGAAAAAATGGCTATGGAAATTGCAAGTTGTTCTCCCATTGCAGTCCAAGCATCAAAAGATGTTCTTAATTACGGTATTGGTAAGAGTGTAGGTGACGGATTAAAATACGTAGCATCTATGAGTACCAATATTATCCCGTCCGACGACCTGTTTGAAGCGGTAACTGCATTTACAGAGAAAAGAAGACCCAAGTTCACAGGAAAATGATCCATTCATAATCACATCGGTTTTAGGGTTATACTGGGGATTCCCAAGTCAAAAGCCTTTTCAATGATTATCCCATGGATAAAAATTCCCATGGCCATTTGTTTTGGGATACCATTAAAATTCAAAACCTGCTAAAGTCGATTTATTGAAAGATAGTTGCAAAATAGCCGCAATCAAATTACATCATTTGGATAGGAGATTGGCTATGAAATCAATAGTGGAGGTAAAAGGTAAAGGCAAAAAGATCTTACCTCCGTTGCTGTTCATCCATGGTGCCTGGCACGGAGCCTGGTGCTGGAAGCCGCTTATGAACTATCTTTCTGAAGAAGGTTTTACCAGTTACGCATTTGACCTTCCTGGCCATGGAAAAAGGCTATCGGAAGGTGTTATCGGTCTTGGAATTATGGACTATGTAGCCGAGGTGGAATCTGTGATAAATGAATTGGCTCTCACTAAACCAATCCTGATTGGCCACTCCATGGGTGGGATCATTGCACAAAAATTTTTGGAGAAGAGTGAAGCACTGGCTTTGGTATTGGTTGCCCCATGTCCAGCAATTGGCGGTAGTTTGTTATTGCCAATCAAATATCTTCGACAGCCCATAGCCGCTATTACGGCGACTTTTGGTAGAAAGACAAGAATCAGAAACCAAAACATGTGTAATCGTTTGTTTTTTGATAACATCACACCGAAAAAACTCGAAAACCACTATGAAAATCTTTGCATGGAATCTTCCCGTGCGATACGGCAAATGGTTTTGCCCGGTTTTAAAATAAATGCTGATAAAATCACTTCAATTCCCGTGGCTGTTGCCGCTGCTGGAAAAGATTATTTTTTTGAATTTCAAAGGCTCCAAAAATGGGCGGAGGACTATCAATACGATTTGTTACCTTTTCCGGAAGCTTCTCATAATTTAATTAACGAACCGGAAAGATACGGTTTTGGCAAAACAATAAACGAATGGCTTTACAAAAAAATGACAAGCAATTGATTTCATGAAAATCATTAACCTCAAAATTGTTGAATTTTGCATGACTTCATGATTATCCTATGGCTGAAAATTTCCAGTGAGATTTGCTTCAGGATACATAAAATATCCAAAACTTGGTAAGGTCTTGTTTTCATACAGATGAAGGCAGTCGGCAACAATGATGCAGCGGGGAGAGACATGTGCTAACAGTTCAGCCATCAAGATATAAATTTTTCATCACTCGAATTCCGGTGGCAATGCTTTTATTATTTGCAATTGTTTTTATTGAAGTCGGAACATCTGACGCTTCAGAAAAAATCGTCCTGCAGCTTGCCTGGAAACACCAGTTTCAATTTGCCGGATATTATGCCGCCCTGCACAAGGGCTATTACAGGCAGGCAGGCTTAGACGTAAAGATTATCGAGGGTGGACAAGGAAAATTTGCTCGTGAGGAAGTTCTCAGCGGCCGGGCTCAATACGGGATTGCAGGAGCCGAACTGCTACTTCACCGCAAAGACGGCAATCCCTTTGTGGTGCTGGCCCCCATATTTCAGCATTCTCCGTCCATTCTGCTTGCCAGAAGGGATGCAGGCATATCAAACATCCAGGATCTTGTTGGAAAACGGGTAATGCTGCTGCCCGAGGATAAGGATGCAGACATTTTGGTTTCCTTCTTAAATGAAGGTGTGTCTTTGGATGCCATTCACCGTCTTGATCAAACTTATAATCTCGATGATCTGATCGAAGGCCGCACCGATGCTGTCAGCGCTTATATGACAAATGAACCCTGGCAGCTTTTGCAGCAGGGGGTTGAGCCAGCAGTTATCTCTCCCCAGAATAGTGGTGTGGATTTTTACAGTGACTGCCTGTTCACCACGGAAATAGAAATTCGGAAACAACCCCGGCGTGTGCAGGCCTTTTTAGATGCTTCACTGCTTGGGTGGGAATATGCCATGACTCATAGCCAAGAAATAATCGACCTGCTTATCGCAGAATATGGCGTAAAAAAACAGACAGACCAATTGTCTTACGAGGCTGAAACCATACGAAAGATGATGCTTCCCGAGCTGGTGCAAATCGGGCATATGAATCCAGGCAGATGGCGTCATATCACAGAGGTTTATCAGAAATTGGGAATTTTGGATGATGACTTTTCCTTAGAAGGTTTTTTATATGATCCTGGATCACAAGATGACTTTGCCTGGCTCAACCGGACTTTCTTTGCGGCTATATTTGTCATTGTGCTGTTGGCTGCCGGTACAGGGTTTCTGGTTGTTTTCAACAGAAGACTGAGATCGGAGGTTCAAGACCGCAAACAGGCGGAAGAAGAGATTATCAGGCGTGAATTGACGTTGAATAAAATATTTGACGTTCTACCAATTGGATTGTGGTTTGCCGACAAAAATGGCAAGTTGCTTAGGGGCAATCCCGCTGGTGTGAAAATTTGGGGGGCTGAACCGACAGTTCCTATAGAAGAATATGGCGTATTCAAGGCCCGACGACTGCCATCGGGAGAGGAGATCGCTCCGGATGAATGGGCACTGGCCCATACCATTCAAAAAGGAGTAACAGTTACAGATGAACTTCTGGAGATTGATGCGTTTGACGGCCAGAAAAAAATCATCCTCAATTATACAGCCCCTGTGATCAATGACAGCGGTGAAATGCTTGGAGCCATCGTTGTCAACAATGATATCACCCATCACAAGCAAGCCGATGCGGAACGAGAAAAACTTCAGGAGCAACTTAATCAGGCCCAGAAAATGGAATCAGTGGGCCGGCTGGCGGGTGGTGTAGCCCATGATTTCAACAACATGCTGGGGGTGATCCTGGGCCATACAGAACTGGCACTGTTGAAGGCAGATGAAGATAACGATCTGATTTCCGACTTGAAAGAAATTCAAACCGCAGCAACGCGTTCGGCCGATATCACAAAACAGCTGCTGGCTTTTGCCAGAAAACAGGTCATTTCTCCCAGACAATTGGATTTGAACGATACGGTGGAAAGTATGCTCAATATGCTGCGCCGGCTCATCGGAGAAGACATCGACCTGGTCTGGCAGCCTTCCGCCCATCTGTGGCCCGTGAAAATGGACCCGACCCAGATCGACCAGATCCTTGCCAATCTGTGCGTGAATGCCAGGGATGCCATTTCCGGGGTGGGCAAACTCACCATCGAAACCGGGCGGCAAACCTTTAATGTGGAATACTGCAACGAACATCCAGGCTTTATTCCCGGTGATTTTGTGCTGCTGGCAGTCAGCGACAATGGCTGCGGCATGGACAAGGATACCTTGGATAATCTGTTTGAACCCTTTTTTACCACCAAGGATATCGGCAAGGGTACCGGGCTCGGCCTGGCAACTGTTTTTGGCATTGTCAAACAGAACAACGGATTCATCAATGTTTACAGCGAGCCGGAAAAAGGTAGCAGTTTCAGGATCTATCTACCCCGCCATACCGCGGACATGGCCGAAAAAATACCGGACAAACATATGGCACCGCCACAGCGGGGCAGCGGTGAGACGATTCTCATTGTGGAAGATGAAGCCACGATCCTGGAAATGCTGGAAACCATGCTGGAAAGTCTGAATTATACTATTATTACCGCAGCTTCTCCCAGCCGGGCCATGGAGATGGCCCATTCCCATGCAGGCCAAATCCACCTGGTCATCACCGATGTGGTGATGCCGGAGATGAACGGTCGGGACCTGGCCGAAAAACTGTCCGCCCTGTATCCGGATATCAACATTTTGTTCATGTCCGGCTATACAGCCGATGTTATTGCCCATCAGGGTATTTTGGATGACGGAGTGGCATTTATCCAGAAACCATTTTCAATGGCCGATCTGGGTGAAAAGGTGCGGGCGGTTTTGGATAAAGCATCAGATGAAACTCAATTATCCAATGGTTGATCATACCGGATGTCAAAAAATTTATGATACCAACATTATTCAAAACCTGCTATTGTCGAATGGAAATGGAATGATTGGACAAGAATGGGCAACTCTTAGGATTCCGGAAAATGCAAAACAAATACAGATCTGGTTTTGATTGTATTATTTCAAAAATGGAAAGAGGTCAGATATAATGATGATACACAGTTCTGCATTTCTTGGATTTTAGCATAATATACAGGTAGATAATGTTTTTATGAAGGGTATGCTGATCCACACATGAACTTGTTATAGTCCCAAAACACTTTAAAACATACATTAAAAAAATGAACATTTAATCTACATCAGCTATAGGTTTTTGTATGTTTCCATGCGACATATGAAAAATATCTTTCCTGATGGTGGGTAGCAAATGGATTTTGGAATTTCGATTTTGAAGAAAATTTACAGACGCGTGAAACAGAAACGGACCAGATCTCTTAAAAAATCATTGTTTGTAAGTTTTTTGTTTCTCTCCCTGGTCATGGTTTTGCTTTTTGGATCCCTAATGACCTCACTTTTGTACTATAGTGGAATAAACAACGCATACGCAATTATTTTTAATAAGAACAAAGCCGCTTCCAATTACATAGAGGGATACTTCAAGCCTCTAAGTACCGCCGTACAGTTACTGGCCCGGCAACCGGAGGTGATTTACGCGGTTGAAGATCCGCTTTCGCAGAAAGAAAAAGCCTTATCGCTTTTTGAAACCCTCAAGAATGCTCTTTCAAATATCAATTACATTTATTCCGGATATGAGGATGGAACGCTTTTAATCAATAACTATACCCCACCAAAGGGCTATGATCCGAGAAAACGGCCATGGTACCTGGCAGCCTTAAAGACGGCACCGGATATATCCGACGGTATCCCTTACCAGGAAGCCGTAACCAGTGAGTGGCTGGTGTCCTTAAGTAAGGTTTTGACCGACGATACCGGTAATCTTCATGGAGTAGTCACCATAGATGCCTCAATGGACTCGGTTACAAAAAATCTCTATGAGCGTGATCCGGCTTATCCTTCCACGTATAGTTATGTTGTTGATGGGGAGGGGACGGTGATCCTTCACCATCGTGATGACCTTCTTGGAACGAAATTCAGCAAAAATGTTGATATTGAAGATGATCTCTCAAGTCCTGCCGGCCGTTTGAGCTATACCTTTGAACAAACACGCAAAATAGCCTACTACACCAAGCTGGAATCCCTGGGGTGGAGTGTGATTACCGTATTTAATAAACAAGAGGTACTTAATTTATTGATAGTCAGAATTTTACTCAGCCTTGCGGTGGTTATAGCCGTGAGCCTGCTGCTTGGACAAATTATTAGCCGCACACTTAGCAATAAAATAATAGCACCTTTGCGAACGCTGGAACAGCGGGTTAGAGCGGCAATATCAGGTTCTTTTCAAACAGATGATCAGACAAAACTTTCCTTAATGTCCAAATATAGCGAGATAGATTCAATAGCAAATCACATAGAACAATTAACCGAGCAGTCTCTGTTGCAAAAGAATCAGGAACTTGAGGCCAAAAATGAACTGCTGGAAAAGGTGTCCCAAACCGATTACCTAACCGGTTTGCTAAACCGCCGAAAAATTAATGAAGAGATGGAAAAAGAGTATCAGCGCGCCATTCGGTATGGCTGTGCGTTTTCAATCATTATACTTGATATTGACTGGTTCAAAAGCGTCAATGACGCGCACGGGCACAATGCAGGAGATCAGGTACTTAAAGAAATGTCGGATATTCTCAGTTCAATGCTTCGCACCACGGACAGTCTGGCACGATGGGGCGGGGAAGAGTTTTTGATCCTCTGTCCGGGGATAACCCTGGAAGCTTCCGCTGAAGTTGCACAAAGAATTCAAGCTGCTATTGAAGAAAACAGCTTTTCTGTGCCAAAAAAAATAACTATAAGTGCGGGAACCTGTGAATATAGGTCCGGCCATTCTCTGGAGGGTTTGCTTGTTGAAGCAGACCGCAAACTCTACAAAGCCAAGTCCCTGGGAAGGAACCGGGTGGTGTTTTGATTTGCACAAAATTTTAGGGAAGAGCAAAGGGACGATACAAGGCACATCCTGCACTATAAGCTGGATGTCATTACCAATTTTTCCGCTCAACCATAAATTATCCAATGGTTGATCATACCGGAGGTTAAAAAAATTATGATACCAACACTAATCAAAACCTGTTAAAGTCTGTAGGTACAGGAAAAATCGGAAAGAATCTTGAACCAGGAGGGGTGGCTTAAAATTTCTTTTTTAAAAAGCACCCTGACATAAAAGGGTAAGATATATGGCTGAAAAACCCACCTATGAAGAAGAATTGAAACAACGGGTTCAGGAACTGGAAACAGACAAGACGCAGCTTGAAAAAAAACTGCAAGAAGCCAATTTTTTTTCAGAAGAAATAATGAGGTACATGACAGAGGGCCTTGTTCTGACAGATGTCCGGGAGACTGTCATATTCATTAATCAGCGTTTGTCGGAA
>JAIVHE010000545.1 GCA_020201255.1 Desulfobacteraceae bacterium | reverse complement strand
AAAAAACCGTTTGAAACCCAGGAAATGTTAACATCCGTGAAAAACAGCCTCAACCGGGCAACACTGGAAAATAAAAACAAAGCAGCCGAATCACAATCAGCCCAGAGCCAGAAGGTCGAAAGCACTTTCCGGTTTCTGGAGAGACTCAATGCTGAAACCGTTCTTCGGAAACTGATGCACTCTTTGCTTCATTTCATGCAGGAAATTACCGGTTGTGAAGCTTTGGGCATAAGGCTGCGCAAAGGGGATGATTTCCCCTATTACGAGGTCAGCGGTTTTTCTGATGATTTTGTTGCGTCGGAAACACACCTGTGCGTGGAAGACCTGAGCGGTCAACTGGAGCGAGATGATATCGGCAACCCGGTGCTGGAATGTATGTGTGAGAATGTTATACGCGGACGATTCGATTCATCCAAACCATTTTTTACCGAATTCGGCAGTTTTGTAACGAACAGCACCACCAGACTGCTGGCCGGCACAAGCGAACAGGACCGCCAGGCCCGTACCCGTAACCGTTGTAACGGTGAAGGCTATGAATCTGTTTTACTGATCCCCCTGCGCACCGGCGGAAAAACCTTTGGATTATTACAGTTCAATGACCGGCAGAAAGGCCGTTTTCCTCAGAAAATCGTTGAACACCTGGAAAGAATTGCCGGCAACGTAGCGCTGGCTCTTGCACAACGTGAGTCGAAAAAGGCGCTAAAAGAAAGCCATGAACGATTAAAAACAATACTCGATAACATGGACGCTCATATTTATATTACAGACATGGAAACCCATGAAGTCTTGTTTTCCAATTTATACGGTCGCAAGGCTTATGGTGACAGCATGGGGCAAAAGTGCTGGAAGGTTTTTCAAAAAGATCAAGACGGTCCCTGTGCCTTCTGCCCAAACGAAAAACTTCTCGACAAAGCCGGAAAGCCCACAGGTGTTCATGCCTGGGAGTTTCAGAATACAGTCAACGGAAAATGGTTCGATTGCCGGGATGTGGCCATCCCTTGGATAGATGGACGTATGGTGAGAATGGAAATAGCAACAGACATCACCGAACGGAAACAGACCGAGGATGAGCGCGAAAAGCTCCAGGATCAGCTCTCCCAAGCCCAAAAGGCTGAAAGCTTAGGCCGCATGGCAGGGGCCATTGCCCATCATTTCAACAACCAGCTCTCTGTGGTAATGGGCAACCTGGAACTGGTTTTAAATGATTTGCCGGACGATGCAGAAAATCGTGAAAACCTTTTCCAATCCTTTGAAGCGGGTCGTAAAGCAGCGGAGGTGAGCCAGCAGATGCTGCGTTATCTGGGTCATATATCAGGCAGACAAACAACCATTAACCTGTCCGATGTATGCCACCAAAGCCTGGCTTTACTTCAGTCGTCATTACCGAACGGCGTGACTTTGAACGTTGATTTTCCTGATCCCGGACCGTTTATCCATGCTGATGCCGGTCAAATCCAGTAGATTTTGACCAATTTGTTCACTAATGCCCGAGAGTCTTTGCCCGAAAATCAAGGTAGTATCCGCTTGAGTATCCAGACAGTTTCCCATGAAGATCTTTCCACAACAAGGCGTTTTCCATTGGATTGGCAGCCGCAGGATATTTTCTATGCCTGCCTGAAAATATCAGACACAGGCTGCGGGATATCCAAGAAAGATATTGGAAATCTTTTTGATCCGTTTTACACAACACAATTTACCGGACGGGGGATGGGGTTGCCTGTAACAATGGGGTTTTTGAAAACCCATGGCGGCTGCATCGCCGTGGACAGTGAAGCAGGACGCGGCAGTGTTTTTCGGGTTTATTTACCGGTAAAAACAGAAATAAAATCCGTTAAACATGAAAAAGTGACAACACCGAAAGAGAATGTTGAAAACGGCGGCACAGTGCTTCTCATTGAAGATGAGGCGAGTGTCCGCTATATGGGAAAGGCCATGCTTACCCGACTTGGATACGCAGTCATTGAAGCACAGGACGGCGTTGAAGCCATGAGGCTATTTCAGGAACATCAAAATGAAATTGCTTGTGTTCTTTCTGATTTAACCATGCCCCGCATGAATGGATGGGAAACC
>JAIVHE010000544.1 GCA_020201255.1 Desulfobacteraceae bacterium | reverse complement strand
CTGCAGTATGGGGTATCAATACCATCTCATAGCCGGTAGGTTTCAGATAGGTGTCTATGATCTGCCGGTGGCTGGGGTGCACCAGATCGGACACGGCGATTTTATCGGCTTTTTTGTTTTTGCGCAGGGCTATGAGGACGCATTCCGCCAGGGCTGTGCCGCCGTCATAGTGGGAAGCGGTGGCAATGTCCATGCCCAGCAAATCTGTGACCATGGTCTGAAATTCATAAATACCCTGGAGCGTGCCCTGGCTCACCTCGGGCTGGTACGGGGTATAGGCCGTGGCAAACTCCGATCTGGATGCCAGGTAGGGGATGATGGCCGGGATATGGTGGTCATAACTGCCGGCCCCGATAAAGCAGGTATATCCCTTGCAGGCAATATTTTTTGAGGCCAGTGTTTCCATGTGGTCATTGAGGTCCCACTCGCTTAAGGGATCGGGCAGGTTCAGGCCGTGTTTTGTTTTCACGGCATCGGGTATGGTGTCAAACAGATTATCCAAAGAGGTGCAGCCTGTGACAGCCAGCATCTCTTTGATGTCTTCTTGTGTATGTGGCAGATAACGCATGGGTCTTATCCTTTCAACATCTCAAGGTATGCTGCTTTGTCCATCAGACCGTCCATTTCAGTTGGATCGGACGATTTTATCTTGATGATCCACCCGCCCTGGTAGCAGTCTTCATTCACAAGCTCAGGTGCATCTTCCAGGTTTTCATTGACTGCAAGCACTTCTCCTGCGATGGGCATATACATTTCAGATACTGCTTTGACCGATTCCACAGATCCGAATTCATCTTCTGCGGCAAATGAATCTCCCACTTCCGGCAGCTCCACAAACACAATTTCCCCCAACTGGTCCTGGGCATAGTCGTTGATGCCGATGGTGACGGTATCTTGTTCCAGCTTTGCCCATTCATGGTCTTTGGTGTATTTTACATCTTCCGGTAAATTCAGATCATTGATCTCTTTCATAACAGCCTCCTTTTGGTTTAGATAAAATGACTCAGTTTTTTTCTTGCGGTTCTGTCCGGCCGGATGTTGTCATGCCAGGTGATACCCATATCTGTGGCACAGGTAAGCACATGCCCGATCTTTTCCTGATTTTTGTCAAATACACCGGTGTCCTCGCCGGCAGCCACTTTTCGCAGACTGTCTCCTGCAAAAGGAAACACAAACACATCACCATCTTCAGGAACCAGGGCATCCGCTCCCAGAAACTCTTTGGTAAAACCTTTCTTGTCCGGCGTATAGGGCAACGCAAAATCCCAGGGATGGTTCATGAATTTATAATGGCCGATATCCTGGTGGGACAAGGGCAGGCAGGCACCGGCCCGCAGAGAATCCCTGGCACCCAGACCGCAGGCGGTGATGCCATAGGGTTTTCCTGCTGCAAGCACATCCTGCCACAACGGCACAATGGCATGGGGGGCAAGGAAAATTTCAAACCCGAATTCTCCGGTATACCCGGATCTGGACAGCAGCACCGGGGTTCTGTCATTGAGTTGGACTGCACCGGCACCTGGATGGCCGGCATCAAAATGACCTTTAAAAGAAAAATAGGGCATGTGATCAAATACCGCATCCGGAGACTGGATCAGTATGGACAGGATCCTGGCCGAATTGATTCCCTGGATGTCCATTTTGGCAATTTTTCCGGACAGATCAGTGATGGCGGCATCTTTTTGTTTTTTGTGGGCCGTCAGGTGCGTGGCGATGGCTTCGCCCATGCCGGCATTGACGCAGACCATGAAAGCGGTATCACCAAATTTGTACACAATGGCATCATCCAGGCAATGGCCTTTTTCATTTAAAAAAGCACCATACACACACCGGCCCTGCGCAAGGGGTGTCAAATCCCGGGTAAAGCAGAAATTGAGGAGGGAAAAAGCATCTTTTCCCTCCACGCTGATACAGGCCATGTGGCTGGTGTCAAAGATGCCGGCCGACTGCAATACCGCCAGGTGTTCGTTCTTGACCCCGGTGTCATACCACAGCGGCATGTCATATCCCCCGAAATCAGCCATGTTGGCATTGGCATCAAGGTGCCACTTATGCAATGGTGTGGTTTTCAAGCTGGTATTCATAGCAAACTACCTTTGTATATTATTGTAGCGTTAAAAAAGTAATGGTGCTGACTGCCTATGGGTTAAAAAATATACGGCACCTTTAAATTGTATGATTTATACACAACAAAGGTTTCCACCGATCGCACCCCTTCAATTTTAGAGATTTCTTCCGTGTAGAATTCCAGCAGGCCGAATCCTTTTTTGAACAATACCAGGACCAGCAGGTCAAATCTTCCCGTGACCACACTGGTGGAGATAACCCCTTTGAGCCGGCTGATTTCCGCACCTTTTTCCACCAGATTCATCTCAGACAGCTTGATGCCGATGATCACCACCCGGTGGCCGGGCAGGGTGGCAGGATCCACCAGGCCGCAGATCTCCAGAACCCCTTCATCCTGGAGTTTGTTCACCCGGGACCGGACGGTATTTTCCGTTATCTGAAGTTTGTCCGCTATTTTTTTAAAAGATTTTTTCCCATCTTTGAGTTCTCTGATGATATCAATATTGGTTTTGTCGATTTTCATTATGCCTCTTTTGGTACTGAAGAAATGATGAAAACATAAATTTTTTTAATTATCTTGATAATTAGACCAGTATAATGATAATGTCAATTAATTTTTAAAATTTTTGTGAAAATAGAAATTTTATGTAAAAATTCAATGAAATTCCTTTATAACAGGAAAACAAATCGCAAAAAAATACCATTACACCAAAGGAGTATACTATGGGCAGAAAAATCGTTGTTATGGGCGGGGGACCGGGCGGTTATGTGGCAGCACTGCGGGCCGCCTCTTTGGGAGCGGATGTAACGCTCGTTGAAAAGGAAAATCTGGGGGGCACCTGTCTGAACTGGGGGTGTATCCCTTCCAAAATCATGAAAAATACGGCTGAAATGCTGCACAAATGCCGCAAGGCAAAAGATTTCGGCATCCATATGGACGGGGCCGTGCTCCCGGACATGGCCGGGCTCATGGCCAGAAAAGACAAGATTCTTGAATCCCAGCGCACCGGCATTTCCGGGCTGCTCCAGGGCAGAAAGGTAG
>JAIVHE010000237.1 GCA_020201255.1 Desulfobacteraceae bacterium | reverse complement strand
TTATTTTTCGGCCAAAAGGAATGTCCAATTTTTGTGGAAACCGCTCTGCCGGACCGGGAGGTGGCATGGGCCGCCATTTCCACCACACCGGTGTCTGGATGATAGATCTAAAAATCCCATCTGCCCGGCAGGCATGAACCGACTCACATACAGCAGGCACTGGTGGAGAGCCCGCTCAAGAGCCAGGCTGGAGGACAGCTTCAGGATGGTTTCTTTGAAATAAAAGGTAGTTTATTTCGGGCAGGATTCATGCTATTACCATCAGCAATAGCGCAGCAAACACATAAACAAAAGGAGCATACAATGGAAATTACAAAAATCTGCGTTCTGGGGGCCGGCATCATGGGTGCGGGTATTGCCCAGATTTCCGCCCGGGCCGGTTTCCAGGTCTTTATCCGGGACATGGAAGACCGGTTTGTGGAAAACGGCCTGTCCAACATCAAATCCAACCTGGACCGGGCCGTGTCCAAGGGGAAAATGGATCAGGTTGAAGCAGATGCCGTTTTTGACCGGATCACCGGCACCACCGACCTGACCCTGGCAGCAGCTGAGGCGGATTTGGTGATCGAAGCCATCATCGAGGTCATGGACATCAAAAAACAGGTATTCCAGGACCTGGACAGCATCTGCAGAAAAGACACTCTGCTGGCCACCAACACCTCGGGGTTGTCCATCACGGAAATGGCCTCGGTGACCCAGCGGCCGGACAAGGTCATCGGCATGCATTTTTTCAATCCGGTGCCGGTGATGAAACTGGTGGAACTGATCCGGGGATTCACCACATCCGACGACACCCTGAACATGGCATGGGAGTTTGTGGAAAAGATTGCCAAAACCCCCATTGAAGTGAAGGAAGCCCCGGGATTTGCCGTGAACCGGATCCTGTGTCCCATGATCAATGAAGCAGTCTTTGTTCTGGCAGAAGGGGTTGCCTCTGCCGAAGACATTGACAAATCCATGATGCTGGGTGCCAACCACCCCATCGGACCCTTGGCCCTGGCTGACATGGTGGGCCTGGAGACCATTCTCTTTGTGCTGGAGGGATTTCACAGAGAAATCGGGGAAGACAAATACCGGCCCGCACCGCTGCTGCGAAAAATGGTCCGGGCCGGGTACCTTGGCCGCAAGAGCGGCAAGGGGTTTTACGATTACACCAAATAAATTAAGGAAACTTCCATGGCCCAGACTGTTGCAGACCGCAGAGATGTGGATTTCGTGCTCCATGAACAACTGGATGTTCAGCAGTTGTGCGAACATGACACCTTTGCGGAATTCAATCAAAAAACCATTGATCTTATCGTATCCGAAGCCCGGAACCTGGCACGCAAGGAACTGCTGCCATACCTGCGGGAGGCAGATGAAGAAGGCTGCACCTTTGACAACGGGAAAGTGCTGGTACCCAAAGCCTTTCACCGGGCCTATGACCTGTTCAGAAAAGGGGAATGGATCGCCATGTGTGATGATCCCCGCTGGGGCGGGCAGGGCATGCCTGCCACCGTGGCCCTAGCAGCCAACAACTATTTCAACGGGGCCAATTTTCCCTTTATGCTCCGCTGGGAGCTGAAAACAAGGGCATGCGGGCCATGTTTGTGATGATGAACGAAGCCCGGCTCCATGTGGGCATGCAGGGATTTGCCTGTGCCGGCGCATCCTATCTCAATGCCCTCAACTATGCAAAAGAACGCATCCAGGGCTCGGCTTTGACAGCACCCAAAGGCACTGCCGGGGTTCCCATCATTCAGCATCCGGACATCCGGCGCATTCTGCTGACCATGAAAACCTTTTCAGAAGGCATGCGCAGCCTGCTGTTTTATGTGGGGTTCATGGAAGACCTGATGACCGTCAGTGGCAATGACGCGGATAAGGCCCGTTACCAGGGCATCATTGACGTGCTCATCCCGGTGGCCAAAGGCTATGTAACGGACCGGGCCTTTGACATGTGTTCCTTGGGGATCCAGGTGTTTGGCGGATATGGCTTCACAAAAGAATATCCCCAGGAACAGCTGCTTCGAGACTGCAAGATCACCCATATCTATGAAGGCACCAACGGCATCCAGGCCATGGACCTTGTGGGCAGAAAATTGGGCCTTAACAATGGCGGTGCCTTCATGGACCTTGCGGCGGAAGTGGAAAAAACCATTGCCGCAGCAAAAGAAGAACCCCTTCTCACCCCGCTGTCACATATCCTGGAAACCACCCTGCACCATTTACAGGAAACAGCCGGCAAACTTGCCGGAGATCTTGGATCGGACAACATCCTGACCGCCTTTGCCCATGCCCACCCGTTTTTGGATGTCACCGGTGATACCCTCATGGGGTGGATGCTGCTGTGGCGTGCGGTGACAGCCCAGCAGAAACTGGCGGACAAACCCAAAAAAAAGGATGTGGCGTTTTACCAGGGCCAGGTCACGGGCGCCCGGTTTTTCATCACCACGGTACTGCCTGTGGCCCAGGCCAAAATGGCGGTGATCCAGACCGGTGATGCCAGCGCCCTGGAGATGGCGGAAGCCTCATTTGGATCATAAACAACCCAGCATGCAGCCAACCGTGATCAAAAACGTCCGTAAAGCGGGCCTGATCACAGTTTGCTGCAACAAAAATATAGGAAATCACTATGAAAGAGATCGTTATTGTATCTGCCTGCCGGACCGCCATTGGCGCCTTCGGGGGCACCTTGAAAGAGATGAACGGGGCAGCCATTGCCAGTGTTACCATGAAAGAAGCCATCAAACGGGCCGGAATTGATCCAGACGTCATTGATGATGTCCGGTACGGCACCTGCGTGGAACACCATGATACCCTCAACACCACCCGGGTGGCCGCTCTCATGTCCGGTATACCGGACAGCGTTCCGGCAGCCACGGTAAACCGGGTGTGTATCTCCGGCATGGAAGCCGTGCTTTCCGGTGCTGCCATGATCCAGGCAGGCATGGCAGAGGTCATCCTGGCCGGCGGTGTGGAACATATGTCCGGGGTCCCGTATACCGTGCCCAAGGCCCGGTGGGGATGCCGGCTCCAGGATACCCAGTTTGTAGATGCCATGATTCATGCGTTGCACTGTGGTTCCCATATTCTGCCATTTGATGAAACCACGCCGCTGGATACAGCCCGGGCTCCGGCCTCCTATTTCATGGGCAAACCCTATATCATGGGCCACACAGCCGAATTTGTGGCCCAGCACCTGGGACTGACCAGAGAACAAATGGATGAAGTGGCCCTGCGCAGCCACAACAACGCGGAACGGGCCACCAGGGACGGATCTTTTGCCGAAGAGATCGTTCCCGTTCAGGTGCCCCGGCGCAAAAAAGACCCCCTGGTCTTTGACAAGGACGAACATTTCCGGCCGGGCATGACAATGGAAAAACTGGCCGCTCTACCCCCGGCCTTTATACCCAAAACCGGTACGGTCACTGCCGGCAATGCCTCGGGCATCAATGACGGGTCCGCCGGCATGGTGATCATGTCGGCAGACAAGGCCAAAGAACTGGGGCTGACACCCATTGCCCGGATCAAGGCTTCGGGGAGTGCTGCCGAGAACTCCGGTGCTGCATTTTGGGGTTTGACTAAAGGCGAAAACTTGGTTATCAATGGGCATGTTTTTTGATTTTTCATGATGACCAGTTTGGGAACTGTTGACAGACAATCCAGACATAAGGATGCCTATACATGGAAAACGACCTGACCAGGGAAAAAACCATCGCCCACAGCATTGCCCAGGAAATTTTACAATCCGGGATTGACATTCCCCCGATCCCGGCCAATGGACAGAAAATCATGGAAATCGTCCGTCAACCCATCGACAGGATCGATATCCCTTATTTTGTCAGGCTGCTGGAATCTGATCCCAGTCTGTTCACCAAGATCCTGCGACTGGCCAATTCTCCTTTTTACAGAGAAACGGAAAAAATTGTTTCCCTCAGGGCCGCCATCACCCGCATCGGCCTTACGGAAACCGTAAATTCCGCCTGCTTCCATTTTTTTCAGGAATTGCTGCCCAGATTCCCCGATATTGAAGGACTGACCTATGATGCCTTCTGGAGTCGCTCCTGGGTATGTGCGGTTGTCAACCGAAGACTGGGCCATCCCAATCTTGACATGGGTGTTTTGCCCGGCGATCTGTACCTCACCGGAATGCTCCACGGACTGGGCAAACTGTTGCTGGCCATATATCTTCCCAAGGAATTCAGCAGATGTATTCACACCGCCTTGAAACAGGAAGAGCCCCTCTTTGAGATCGAAAAAAAGGTTTTCGGAACCACCAGTGCAATGGTTGCTTCCAACATCATGAGAACCTGGGAGCTTCCGGAGCACATCTGTGAAGGGGTTGCCTTTCACCAGATACCGGAACTTGCGCCACAGGATTCTGTTCTCATGGCTGCCCTGACCCAGTTCGCCTGCGCCCTGGCAGAACTAACCCATGTCGGCAGTAATGGAGAGGGACGAAATCTTGCCCTGGGCGACACATTTCTTGGTCAAAAACCCACTGTAAAGCTTGCCGATCCCCAGATCCAGGCCCAGTTGATACAAGAAGCCATAACCGCTTTAAAAGACCGGGTGGATGATTGTATTGATACCACCAACCAGATACCCAAGCCAACCAGGCCGGCATCAGATGTGGATATGCGGGTGAACAAAAAACATCCCGACCCTGTTAAACCCCCAAAAAAAAGTATCCTGGGATGGATCAAATCCCTGTTCTCTTAACGGTTTATCTTTGCTCCTTTTTTCACTT
>JAIVHE010000236.1 GCA_020201255.1 Desulfobacteraceae bacterium | reverse complement strand
ACAATTATAAATTTTTCCCTGCTAACAGCTAACAGCTAACAGCTTTTCATGCTTTGTTGTGCCCGGTAGCAAGGGTGTTATTAAAATACGCCCACTAGCCAAAGAATGATAATCACCGTAAGGGGAACTCCAAGAAACCATAAGATAATAGGCATGACAATACTCCTTTGTAATAAGGTTACACTCAATTTCCAGAAGACTGTGCAACAAAATATTTCGACATCAGGAAAAGATTTTTGAATATTCTTAAAAATAGGAACGGTAGATGCCTTTGTCAAGGATCAACTTACATCACGGTCCACAAGCCCAGAGAAATGAGCAGGACAATGGTCAAATCAATAACATGCGGCGCCTTAACCGCATAGAAAACATCATCGATTTTCGAAATCATCCTGACCCATCCGGGAATGTACTGGTCTATCACTGTCACTCGCGAATCAATGGCCTTTGCGGCTCTCCTGCCGCTTTCCACTGCGCCCTCGATGCTCCAGACATGGGCCTGGGTCCGGGTATGCGCACCTGCGAGAAACAGGTTGGCAACCGGTGTGGTCTGGGGCGGCATAAAGTGCTGGGTAGTGGTACTGTTCACCCATTTCGGTTGATACGGCCTGATTCCCTCAGCAGAGAATTTCCACTCATGCCAGACCTCGATTTCCATCATCGAAAAATCCTGCAGCCCTTTTCCCTGATTCGCTTCCCGTATCATTTCATCAAGAGCGCCGCAGCTCAATATCTGGGCCTTTACCTCCTCTTGGAACTCTTCTTTCGTGCATGAACTGACCGGTTTATGGTAGATTCTGCCGGGAACACTGCTGATACAAGATGTTCCGGTCCACAGCGACTTCACGTTTTTTCCCAGATCCACCTCCTTCATCCACGCCTGTTCTTCGGCAAACAGGGTCAGATTGAATTCTGAATCAGTCACAATCACCGCCATTCTTTCACGGGGAAAATGGATCTCCTCTGAAAACGGCACCCGGAAGGATACCTGGGTGTGCGGTCCATCCTGGATAAGGGGCGTAAACAGTCGGAGAACCTCCAGCTGCTCCAGTTCGGGAGTCCTGCGTAAAATTTGTGCCGTGGCAAAAGGATTCATGGCCAGTATATAGTGATCGCCGACAATTGTCTTATCACCTGAAGCAACGGAAATAATCTTTGTGCCGTTATATGCAATTTTTGTCAAAGGCTTTTGCCAGTGAAATTCGACTCCCTTTTTCTGGAGATAGGCGATCCAGGGATCGAACCAGTATTCGCTGCTTGGCCCTTTGAGCAACAGCCATCCGTCTTCCGCCCCATGGGTCCATGCCGGGCCGTCTTCATCTGCCCGGTGGTGGTGCTTCGGCCTGGTCGTCAGTTGCTTTCTGAAAAAATCACCTGTGGTATGCAGACAAACCTTGGACCAGTCCGAGCCGATCCACGGTCCGAAACAGGCGCGCCAGGTTGTATAGGCTGTGTTCTTGAGGAAAGGACGCCATGCCCGGGCTGCATTGATGCTGCTGTATTTTTTTGTACTGCGGTGGTTGGCGGTCCAGGTCTTGACCATGAGATACGCCCATTTGATAAACTCCCATTTATTCATCCTGAACATGCCGGGAATACTTAACCAACTCTTATCATAGAATCTGGCATGCGTGTCGTCCGGGAAAATGCCGAAATCAATCGGCCGGGAAAGGGCCAGATCGTAGAGATTGCCGTCATCGTTCAAAGGAATCTTTTTCATGAGATCAAACGTGTTATGATACCATGGTCCCATGCCGTGCCAGGAATATTCCGAGGGCATATTATTGTGACGGCAGCGGGCGCTTCTGAAGAATCCTCCCGGCCGTTCCATGGCTTCATACACCGAAACTTTATATCCCAACTGGTTGAGTTCATGGGCTGCACTTAATCCGGCTATTCCGGCGCCGAAAACAATTACTGATTTCATCGTTTCTCCCGATTGACAATATCAAGTACCTAACTACGGATGTTTTACAAAAACTTTAAGTATTCTAATTTGACAGATCAGGAATTGGATGATAATCAGAGTTTTTGTGTATTTTGTTTTATGTTTTTTATGTATTTTATGTTATGGTGTTTATGTA
>JAIVHE010000235.1 GCA_020201255.1 Desulfobacteraceae bacterium | reverse complement strand
GAGCATAATGGCAACCGCAGATTATAATGCCGGCCTTTTAAATCGGCTGCAGGACCCGGAATATGCCTCTGAATACTTGAATGAAGCATTAAATGAAGAGTCCCAGGAAGTTTTTATGCTTGCGCTTCGTGATGTGGCCAAGGCGATGGGTTTTGCAAAAGCTGCCAGCGAATCAAATCTGAACAGGGAAAGCATGTACAAGATGTTGTCTGAAAGAGGAAATCCAAATCTTTCAAGTCTGACTAAGTTGCTGGATACGTTCGGGCTCACCCTGGCGGTGATCAAGAAAGAAACTGTTGCATAAATAACAAGCGAAGCGACCTTAATCATAGCCAACACATTCTGCACACCCATGGCCACAAACCCATTCTCATCCAACAGGCCACGGGCCTTGAGTTCCTTGTACCCCCACTATTGAAACGAAATCACATCGTCATCCCCCAGAAAAGAACCAGCATCCGAGGCAGCCGTCCCTTCCTGTGCCTTTGCCAGTTTCTCAAACATCCGTATGTTTTCCATGGACAGCAGTTGGGCATAGGCAATGGGAAGCGCTCCGGCTTTGCGGATCTTCAGAAACTGCTCATCCTCCAAACTGTTCAGCTTTGCCTCGTCTATCCGGTGCAGCCCGGCAACCGGTTTTTCTTGGTCTTCGTACTTCATTTTCAATGGCCATTGCGTGATAACCCCGGCTTCTGCCAGGGCGGCCACTGCCTGAATTGTTTTTCTTTTGTTTTGTTCCACCTGGGACAAAAAGTTTAGAATATCCTGTACCGGTTTGGAAAGCTGCCTCTGGTCATCAAAAAATGGTTCCGATCTTTCACAAAGGCCATGGGCAAGCCTGCTGTAACCGCTTTGGCTATTTCTGCACCCACCAGGTTGGCAATGCTGGATTTTGATGCAAAGGAATAGGAAGAATACCTTGTCCAGAACTTATCGGCGTGGCTTTGTTTGGTAATGGCTGTTATTTGTGTCATTTTTCAATATGGTTCCTTGTGAGGTTCTCTGTGGTAACTCCGATACTCTTCAATTAAAGAAGAGCATGCAGAGAACCACAGAGGATTTTTCTTAGCTCTGACCCTACTCCTTTTGCAAAATCTCACTCAGGGCCTTGGCATACGCATTACGTGCCGTCTGGTATGCCGCTTATTCCAGTTTCCTAATGCGCATGGCTGGCTTTATCAAGCACTCTTGCTGCCCATTGGTTGATGCTCTTGCCACTGCTCTCGGCTGCGGAAGCCACAGCTGCGTGTATTTCTGCCGGAATCCGTAACATGAGATTGCCAGAGTAAGGCTTGTTTGGTTCTTGATCCAGTTCAGTACAGGCGGCGAGATAATCATCTACAGCTTCGGCAAAAGCTGCCTCAGAGACGGACTCGCCATGAAAACCGACCACATCACGAATACCGAGAACCTGACCAACAAAGATATGATCTTCAGGATCAAATTCTACTTTGGCAAAATAACCTTTATAATTCATGCCTGGCGCACTCATGGTGTTTCTCCTATCTTGATTAAAAATTCACGGGCGCACTTAACGCGGTATATCAGTGCTCCGACTATATTTGCAAGCTAAAAACGATTGCAAAAAAATAGGTCTATCCTCATATTTCCCATGTTCTTCTCGCATCTCTACTTTCGACTTTTATGCAGCATCCCGCCATTCATACCGATGGTGAAGTCCGCCCAGTCGTGGTAGAGCAACCACCTTGCCGTTTTCCGGCTTTTCCGACACGGATCTGCCCCCTGGTGTTTCTTTGCCAAGGCCGAGATGAGTTCTGTCCTCATGGTAATACGCAAGACACTCGGTCAAAATATGCCTTAAATGGGCTTCGTTCAAAACAATCATGGCATTTATACAATCCCGGCGTATGCTGCCTATCAGTCTTTCAACAACCACAAACAAATCAACGGCAAATGTGTTGAACATGTGATTTTTCAGGAAGGTTCTCCATGTCTGGGATGGCGGATTACGGGGCCTGAGCCGCTTGATGATTTCTGAAATGGTCCTTTCATGAACGTCATAGCCAAGTTTCAATAGTTCCCCGTGTATGCGCTAAAAAGGTCAGTATCTGCCCTGCCCTAATTTGTACCGGTCTATGTTATTTCAGCAGGGCCAGTATCTCTGAGATGTCATTTGCGGTGTAAATTGTCTTTGCAATTTCTACAAGGGTCTCCAGATCATCAGTTTTATTAACCTTGGCCATCACTGTGTCTATATCTCCAGGAAATCTAACAGCCGCACCTGTCTCAATGGCTTCTCTGAGACCTCTGATGCCTTCCAGCTTGCCTTTAACAATACCCCTCTCCTCACCTTCATTCCGCAATTTCTCTAATAATGTCATAACATATTCCCCCGTCTCCTTGGAAATAGCCTGCTCCGCTATCTCCACTAAATTTTTTGCCGATAGGTCTTCTTCTTGCCGGGCCGATACTATATAGCGTATAAACACTTCCAACCATTGCAGACCGGTTTCCTTTTCCGTCAGAAGGGTCTTGAGCAGTGCCAATATACCTGGCAGCTTCTGTCGTAAATCCGGGTCTCTGATGTGTTTGAACAGAAGCAATGCCACCCGGCTCAAGATCGTCCCTTTGATTTGTCCATCGGTGAACCGGCGCAAGTCATACAATTCAAGCCCGAAATCCGGGATGTACGCGGTAAGGTCTTCCACCGGACCTGACAGCAACGAAGCCAGTCGCATAGTATCTTCCGGCCATTCTTTTCTGGCGTGACAGACCAGCAGTGGTATCACAAAATGAAGCTGTCTTTGCTGATCTCCTGGGTGTTCAGGTCCACCTGTTTCAGCACTTTGTCCGGCAGGCGATGATATAAAAGGCTGCGGGCATTTTCCTTGTCGCTGTATGTATCCCGGAACAGCTTGTCGTTGGGATTGCTTACCCAGGCTGTCTTTTTTTCATCTGTCATGGTGGAATTTTACCCTTCGGGGACGGTTCCGTCAAGGGGTATGTTAGCCGGAGGGCTTGGCCTGATGCTAAGGTGTTTCCGTGCAATTGGCTGGTTGAAGTTGCCGAAAAAATGCTTTACAAAAGCCCCGTGGCCCATACGGTAGAAACCTGCTGCCACGCTGACCTCCACCCAGGCATTCTGCACACAATCCGGCCGGTTCTCATAGCCATCCATAAGTTCGGACATCAATGGAGGATTGAAGATTTGTCTATGATTTCGGGCAGGATGAAAATAAACAGGAGGGAGAGCTTGTCTCAGGCCGATAAGAAAAACGTGGTCTGTCCCCAATTATTACCAATTATTATGGCTAACTTTTTAGTAGAAATCCAGGATTTTAATTTTTACCCAGGACCGGGAGAACGGTATGGAAAATTCGGAATTTGCATTTTTTCCCAGGACACACCAATCCGATTTTGTTTTCAAAAGCTGATTGATTGACCATAAAGGGTTTCCGGAGCAATATCAATAGCACCTGGCCATGTAACAGTACCATAATCAA
>JAIVHE010000543.1 GCA_020201255.1 Desulfobacteraceae bacterium | reverse complement strand
GATGGGTGATGTGATTGAAGCTCATGCGATTCACAGTATTTTCGGTGACACTGTTTGTGTCACAGGATTGAAAAGTTATATGGGCCATACCATGGGAACCTGCGGTGTTATTGAAACCATCATCGCTTTGTACATGATGGAAAAAGGATTTATCGCTCCGACGTTAAACCTTGAAAAAATAGACAAGCGATGTGCAATGATCAAACATGTCACAGACCTGATGGATTCGGAAATCCGAATTGCACTGGTACAGAACTTCGCATTCGGCGGTGTGAATACATGCCTGATCCTAAAAAAAGTGTAATTTTGAACCAATAGTGATGCAACCTTTTTTCAAACATATAAAACCTGCGGCTGATTTAATCCTCACACTGATTTACTGGACCTATTTTACGTTGGGATATATCCTTTTTTTTCTTCCTTTGTATTTGTGGTCGTCATTTTTTTCAAAAGATCCTGAACAATCATTTCAGAAATTGAACCATCTTTTCTACAAAGGATTTTTGTATCTGGTAAGATCCATAACACCAGGGTTGAACTTTGATATTGATGAGCAGGTGTTGTCTGTTCGTTCTTCAATTATTGTCTGCAACCACATATCGTATCTTGATCCTATCCTTTTGATTTCTTTATATGAAAAGCAAAAAACCATTGTAAAGAATATATTTTTTAAACTCCCTGTTTTCGGATGGGTCCTGAAACGATCAGGATATATGCCATCGACTTCCGATGCAAAATTAAGTGAATTGATGCTCCGACAGGTTGAAGGCACGCACGAGTATCTGGCTTCGGGAGGCAACCTGTTTGTGTTTCCCGAAGGAACCCGGAGTCGTGACGGCAATATCGGAAAATTTGAAAAAGGCCTGTTCAAGATCGCCAGGTTCTGTCATGCACCTGTAAAGGTATTTTTCATTCAAAATTCCAATCGGTTATTTTATCCGGGTAAATTTTTGTTCAATACCTGCACGAAAAACGTCATCAAACTAAAACTCATCGGAGAAATTACCTTTGATAAACAAGGCAAAATGCCTCCTGTTGATGATATGATTGGAGTGGTGCGTTCGATGATGGAAACATATAACATGGATTCCGGAAAAAAATCATGAAAATCGTTTTAATCTCCATGCCCGATGTCACGCCGGTCATAATACATGAAACCGCAGTGCATATGCCCAATCTGGGCATTGCAAGTATTGGCGCCAATATAGACGAAAAGCATGAGGTCTATGTTATTGATCTGATCCGAAAGCGACGTCAGGTTCGAAAATATCTCACCAGGACTCTTTTGAAAATACGGCCGGATTTGGTGGGGTTATCGGCCATGACCTGGCAATTTGATACCTGTGTGAAAATCATCAGGCTGATCAAAAGATTGTTGCCCCATGTCGGAATCGCCATCGGCGGATACCATGCAACACTGATGTATAAAGAAATTGCCGCATCTGATGAGTCTGAATTGATTGATTTTATGATAAGGGGGGAAGGGGAGGAAGCTTTCAGAAGGCTGGTTGATGCATTAGACGGGAAAGACCGGTTCAAGGACATTGCGTCGCTATCATATAAGATGGCTTCGGAACAGATGAATCCGCAAAAAAAAGAGGGGAATCTATTTATCCATAATCCAAAGGGTGACCTGTTGGATTTGTCCCGGATAAAACTGCCCATTCGTGACAAGAGGCGACTGACCTGG
This sequence comes from Desulfobacteraceae bacterium, assembly GCA_020201255.1. Taxonomy (GTDB): domain Bacteria; phylum Desulfobacterota; class Desulfobacteria; order Desulfobacterales; family Desulfobacteraceae; genus Desulfotignum. The sequence goes on along the minus strand of JAIVHE010000543.1, from coordinate 1,282 downwards.
GGCTATCATGTAGTGTACAATAAAATTGAAGTGATGGAAACATCACGCGGATGTACCCGGTCCTGTAATTTTTGCAGTATCCGCCATATGTACGGCAAAAGCTTCAGGGTTTATCCTGTGGAGAGGGTTCTGGCCGACCTTGACGATATCTACTACAAACGTAAGACCCGTTGGGCATTCATCGCCGATGATAACCTGGTTTTGGCCCCTGAAAGGGATATTACACAGGCTGCGGTCAAAGCCGTTTCCAATTGCCATCGATACGGAATTATGGTGATCGGTGGGCTGATCCATGGCTTTCCTGATGATGATGATGCGGCGATTATCCGCAATTACGAATTTTTCAATGCGTTGAAAATCGACGCCGTCTATACTCAGATTCTAACACCGTATCCCAAAACCGGAATTCGGCAAAACCTCAAGGATGAAGGTTTGATTACCAATCTCTATGATTACAGGTATTACAACGGGCTGTGGGCCAATGTGAAAACCAGACACTTGTCTTCAGAACAGCTTCAGTATCTTTTCTGGTATCGTAAACAAACAGTTATGGGATGGTGGGAGCCCTCGGAGCTTGCCGGAAGAGACGGCAAATTATGGACATCTATCTGGCGGTTAGCATTCAGGCCGGTACTCAGATATTTTATTAACAGAAATCTTAGAAAATACGGATGGCAAGGCAGGTATCAAAAAGAACTTTTAAGGTTATCAAGCATGAATCGTTTTGATGATATTAAATAGTGCCTGAACGAAAAGTCCATAATTCCCTCCCCCAGCCCCTCCCACTGGGAGGGGGGTTTTCGTTCAGGCTCTAAATAATGAATAATTCTTAATTCTGTCGATAACAAAGCCGACTTATCAGCAGGGTAACTACAAAAAACAGAAGCAAAAAAGCCATTCTTTGCCACACGATCTGCAAACCGGCGCCTCGCACCAAAACATCCAGTAGAGCGCGATGGCCCCATTCCAGCGGTGAAAAACGGCTGAGGGTTTGCATCACCGGCGGCATTACAAATACCGGGACCATGATTCCGCCTATAGCGGCAGCGATAACCACGGAGATGGGACCAATGGCGGAGGCCTGCTCGGTTGTGCGACCTAAAACTCCTAAAAGCAAACCGCTGCCGCAGGCAGCTAAAGCAATACAAACAACGATCATCAGTACCGGTAAGAATTTTGATCCGATTACAAGCGGGGCACCACCCAACCAGGGTAAAAGGGTTTTTCCAACCAACACAATCAGGCCAAATTGACATAAACATACCAGGGAATAGGCTACTAT
>JAIVHE010000542.1:3116-8249 GCA_020201255.1 Desulfobacteraceae bacterium | reverse complement strand
TGTCACCGGCGTGGGTTGCAAACATTTTTTCGGCAAGGCACAAGGCATCCATGGCTTCGGGAAATGTGGCAAACAGATCTTTTCCCATATCAGGATACTGGCTGCCCTGGCCGGGAAATAAAAATCCCAGCTTTCCTTGGGCCGAACCGGAACCATAAAAAAGCGGGCCTTTGGATGGTCCCCCGTTTTCCACCAGGGCATGGGCCTGGTCAACCAGCGCATCAATGTCATTATCCTTTTGCAATACCATGAGCAGCCGCTCCGGGTGGTCTGGACAAAACGATTTTCTGGTTTCACCGGCCTGCCAGGCGATGAGCCGGGTTATTTCCCCGCCATCCATGGGATGTTCCGGGGTGACCCCGGCATGGAATGCTGCCAGTTTTTTTGTAAGAGAGTGGGTATCATGGGCGGAAAATGCCGCAATCTGCACAGATCCATCCCAGGAGACATGGGATTTTTGCCCTTCATACTCTTCTAAGACTGCATGATAATTGCTGCCCCCGAATCCAAAAGCCGACACCCCGGCCCGTCTGGGAACATTTCCCTGCCGGACGTCTGGCACCCATGGTTTGGACCGGTTGTTCAGGTAAAAAGCCGAGGCATTGATATCCAGATCAGGATCCGGGATGTCCGCCTTCAGGGTCCCGGGGATCACCTTGTGGTGCAGGGCCAGGGCCGCTTTGATAATGCCGGCGACACCGGCTGCAGCCTTGGTATGTCCGATCATGGATTTTACTGAACCGATGGCGGTTTTGTTTTTGTGGTGTTGTGCATCAAAACAGGATTTCAACGCGGAAAACTCCACTTTGTCGCCCACCCGGGTGCCGGTGCCGTGGGCCTCTATCAGTCCGATACTTGTCGGATCAACATCCGCCTGTTTGTATGCATCCTGCAATGCCCTGCGCTGGCCCCGGGCGTCCGGGGCATAGATAGCCGAGGTTTTTCCGTCACTGGCAGTGCCCACCGCTTTGATGACCGCATAAATCCGGTCTTTGTCTTTTTTCGCATCTGCCAGGCGTTTGAGCACCAGCATGCCGATGCCTTCGCCTAAAACCGTGCCGTCCGCATCTTTGGAAAAGGGTCTGGCATCACTGGTATGGGAAAGCACCCCGGTTTTTGCAAAACACATGTGCATGAAAATATCGTTCAAACAATCCACACCACCTGTGATGGACATATCGCATTTATGCGCGCAAAGTTCCATGACCGCGGAATGCAAAGCAGAAAGGGAACTGGCACAGGCCGCATCACTGACATGGTTGGTGCCCGACAGATTGAACCGGTTGGCAATCCTGCCGGCCACCACATTGCCCAGCAGGCCGGGAAAAGAGTTTTCCTGCCACTGGGCATAGGAAGACTGGATGGTGTGCAGAATCTGTTCTCCGGGAGGGATCCGGGTCAAAATAATCCTTGAGCTGCCAATGGGTGTCATCCGGGATCTCTTCAATGGCATCGATGCCGTTGAACAACAGATGCCAGAACGCTTTGAGATTACATGATCGGGGGAAGATACATCCCATGCCGATGATGGCGATGTCTGTGGTCCGGGTGTGATCCTGTTTCATAGATAGCTGCTTTAACAATTAAAAAGGTTTTAGAAAGGAATATATCTGTATGGAAGCTGGAAATCATCCATTGGTACGGGTTTTGACAAAACTTTTACACAGGACGGGGGCAGAACCGTACCTTCCGGGATGGCGGTTAGTACCTGATCTTGCGGGTTGGGGGGGCACTTTTTTGGCATGGGGATGAACCGGTCATGCATTACGATGTTGCGCCGGCCAGGGCCAGTATCCGGTCTTTTTCCATGGGAAACACCGATGCTGCGCCCATGGGCAAAGCAATGCCCTGGGTTTGTAAAAACATGGCCCGGGTGATGACACAGGCCCCGAACAACAAATTCAGGGCCAGATCCGCGGTTCTGCGGTTTTCCGGCCCGGCAAGAAAACTGTTCTGGGCCCACAGGTTAAAGGCGCCCATGGCCGGGCCGCACCAGATCTGGTAATCCATTTTGCGCTGCGCGTTTCCCTGGATAGCCCATTGGGAACTCCGGCCCAGGTAGGACCGGAATACCAGGGCCATTTTGTGTTTTGCATCGGATTCTGCCTTGTCAATCTGGCCGGGCATTTTTCTGGATACAAAAAAATCTCTGGTTGCCTGCCAGGCTGTCTCAAAATCTGTCTGCAGAAATTTGGTTTCAATCTCCTGTTGCGCAGCTTTTGGGATATTTGCAAAACTGTCATATGCCCGGTACAGCTGATACAGTTTTTCCGCCCGCAACGCAAACAGGGTGCCCCGTTTTAACACCTGGACACGGGCACCTATTTCAAACATGTCGGCTGCCGGTGCCATGGCCACATCCGCCTGTTCTGCCTGGCACAGCAGTTCTTTGACCTCCGGGCTGATGCCTGCTTCCACACAGGACTGGTTGATGGACCCGGTCAGAATATAGGCTGCTCCCATACCAAAGGCGGCAGCAGCTGATTCTGGTGTGGCAATGCCGCCTGCCAGCCCCACACACAGATCTGAAGGATATCGGTATTGTTCCATGAACTGGTTTTTCAGCGCGATCATGGTGGGCAAAAGGGTCAGGGCCGGCCGGTTGTCTGTGTGTCCCCCGGAATCGGCTTCTGCGGTCAGGTCCTGGGCCATGGGAATATGCCGGGACAGGTCCGCTTCCTGCCGGGTGATCAGCTGCTTTTGTTCCAGCAGGGTGACAATTTTTTGGGGGGGCGGTGAAAAAAACTGCCGTGCAATCTCGATTCTGGAAACCTTGGCAATAATCTTGTTGGGGGCAATGATCTGTCCGTCAGGGGTCTGGTGAATCCCCTTGATCCGGTAATAGACCAGGGCCGGTGTCATACGCATGAAGGCGGCGGCACTGATCAGGCGGATGCCATGGTCCAGATATAGCTGCACGGTTGCCATTTCATGGTCCGGATCTGACAGGGAATGAATCAAATTAAAGCCAAAGGGTTTGTCTGGTAAAGCAGATGTTAGATGCACAGCTGCTGGGATGGTATTTTTCGTGCATGCGCAGCAGATAATCTCTTGAAATATGGGTATAAATCTGGGTGGTGGAGATGTCTGCATGGCCCAGCATGGTCTGGACTGACCGCAGGTCTGCACCGCCTTCCAGCAGGTGGGTGGCAAAAGAGTGGCGCAGGGTATGGGGGGTGATGTTCCGGGAAATGCCGGCTTTTGCCGCATATTTTTTGATGATTTTCCAGAAACCCTGCCTGGTCATGGGCTTTGTTCCCCTGGCAACAAAAAGATACTGGCTGGTGAGATGTTTGAGCACCAGGGGCCGGGCCTGGTCCTTCCACTGCCTGGCAAGCTTTCCGGCCTGAGATCCGAAGGGCACCATACGTTCTCTGGCCCCTTTTCCCATCACCCGCACCAGATTGGCATCCAGATTGACATCTGATGTTTTCAGATGGATGAGTTCCGATACCCGCAGACCTGCACCGTACATGATTTCCAGCATGGCGGCGTTGCGCAGTTCTTTAGGCCGGGTGGTGTCGATGGCCTCCAGCAGGGCTTCCACCTCCGGTACAGACATGATTTCGGGAAGGGCCTGGCCGGTTTTGGGAATATCCACATCCTTGACCGGATTGACCGCAGTATGGCCCTGGTTTATCAGAAATTTGTACAAACCCCTGATGGTGATCAGATGCCTGGCCCGGGATTTCGGGGCCAGGCCGTTGCGGGTCAAATGGATCAGCCAGGCCAGGATCACGGTGGTATCTGCCTGGTCCAGGCCCTGTATCTTGTTTTCTCCCAGAAAGTTGGCAAATTGGGCAAGATCATCCGCATAAGATGCAATGCTGTTGGCGGACAATCCCTTTTCCACGATGAGAAAATCAAGGTATTCCTGGATGAATCTGTCCATGGCAAGCCTTTTTTTATATGAAAGCCGTCAATACTCAGTCATCAGCTAACAGCTAACAGCTAACAGCTAACGACCAACAGCTTTCATTCTTTGTTGTGCCCATCCGGGCATGGCTGTTATATTCACGCTTGGGTGGCTCACAAGGGGAGTTCGGATATGCAGCGAAATCCAATGGTGTTGGCACAAAATCCGTTTTTATACAGGCCCCGGGAACTGATGCTCACCTCGGAGCTGCTGTTCCAGGCAGCGCCTTTGGCAATGCAAAACGTCCGGTCACTGATGCTTGTGACCGAAAGTCTTTCCACATCTGATGTCCATTCCATCACGTTTCCCAGCATATCAACGATGGTGAAGGCATTGGCATGCAGTTCATAGGCATCCACCGGGCAGGTATCTGCCTGGCCTCCGGCTTCAATGTTAAGGGCCTGGGTGGCAAAGTCGTTTCCCCAGGGATATCTGTACCCGAGATCAGTTCTGGCGGCGGCTTCCCATTCGGCCTGGGTGGGCAGTCTCCTGCCGATCCATGATGCATATGCAAAGGCATCTTCCACACTGACCTGCACCACCGGGTGGTTGCGTTTTTCGTGCAAAGAAGAGTCGGGGCCGTGGGGCTGGTACCAGCAGGCACCGTTCACCTGTCTGGAGCCTGCGCTTTTGTGCCATGATGCCTGGTTCCCTTTCCGTTTGTACCGGGAAAAAAACACTGTGCCGAATCCACATTTTTCCGCTGTGGTCTGGTAGCCTGTTTTGTCTATGAAAATTTCAAACAAGGCATTGGTGACCGGATACCGTGCGATATGGACTTCAGGCATAGGAAACTGCTGGAGTTCCAGCATGGCGGTCCTTTCTTTTTTGGTGCCCACGGTATAGATTCCTTTGGGCACCTTGACATATGCATTGAATTTTTTTTCCCTCTCACCCAGGGTATCATCAAATTCTTCGGCCAAAGCCTGTTTCTGCCTGAACTCTTCCAGGGCCTGGAGTTCTTCATCTGTCAGCTCATCAACTTCTTCCAGATCCTCGTCTTCGTCCAGAACGATCTCGTCGATATCCTCATCAAGCGTTTCCTCTTCATCTAGATCAACCAGTTCTTCATCTTCTTCTATTTCGGTAATCTGGTCATCATCATCCAGGGTTTCGACCTCTTCGATTTCATCAAGTTCATCGACCTCTTCTATTTCCTCATCTTCCGCCACCTCCTGGATTTCCTCAAGGTCTTCGTCCGGTGCATCAGTTTCTTC
>JAIVHE010000542.1:0-3090 GCA_020201255.1 Desulfobacteraceae bacterium | reverse complement strand
ATGTCATGGGAAATGCGTGTGAGAAGCTTTTTTATCTGTTCAATGATATCCACAGATTCTTCGGTATGACCATCCATCTGGAATTCATCCAGAAAATCGGTGAGAGCCTTGAGAATTCCGGTTGCCTGCTGCAGATCGATATCTCCGGTTTTGATGGCATCGCTGAAAGAGGAAAGCAAATTGTTTTTGGCATCCTCTGTCATATCAAATATATTGGCATCTGTGATGATGATATTTTCAGGATTCTTGTCTTTGCGGGATAAACGCTTGAGATCAGCATTTATGGCGGATCTGAGGCTGAAAAAATTTCTTCTTTTGGCGCTTGTTTTTGCCCTGTTTTCCCCCACATCCCAGATCGCTTTGACCAGGGTATCGGTGTCAATGTGGTGTAAAGCGTGCACTGCATCTTCAGATGTGTAAAAAGACTGGATGGCTGCCAGGGTTTTGTGTTTGACAGAGCCGGGACGGTAGTTCAGGCTTGCAGCCGCTTCCCTGATGCCTTCCAGGGTGATGGAAATGTTGGCCAAGGGGCCTCCTGTAATAACATTCATGCCCTGGCGGGCACAATAAAAGTGAAAGTTGTTAGCTGTTAGCTGTTAGCTTTTAGCTGATGACTGACGGCTTTCATATAAAACACCCATGCCCTGACGGGCACAACAAAGTATGAAAGCGTTAGCCGGTGGTAACAGCAAAGAAAATTTTGTTTACTGGAAGCGAATAATTGCGTACTAACAGCTAACAGCTAAGGGCTAAGGGCTAAGGGCTAACAGCTTTCATATAAAAATGTGGAACTCGATTGCATTATCCTATATCTCCCATTTTTTTTCAACCCGGTAACCGGGTGCAAACTTCAGTTGGGGATTGATATTTTTTTAGATTGTGCTACAAATGAAAGATTATGGCCATTGTGTTGACAATTTGCGGACAGAAAGGCGGTACCGGCAAGAGCGTTGTCGCAGTCAATCTTGCAGCCAGTCTGGCCCTGTATGAAAAAAAAGTATTGCTCATCGATGGAGATCCATCGGGGTGCAGCACGAAATGGATTGGCATACATAATGCCGGGCAGGGCCATGATCTTGTCTCTGTCTTTACTGGAAAAACCCGTTTTCCGGATGCTATTTTACAAACAAGCCTCAGGTGGCTGGATATACTGCCGGCTGGATTCGGTCTGTTTGAAAGTGCTTTGAAATTGTCGGACAAAGTGCCCAACCAGATTATTCTGCGGCTGCTGATCCAGGAAGATGCCCCATCCGATTATGAGTATATTATTATTGATGCCCCGTCTTCCTATGGGTTTTTAAGTATCATGGCCATGGCTGCGGCAGACTGGCTCATCGTCCCTGTGTGCCCAGTGCATGGGGCCTCAGCAGATGTTCACTGTCTGCTCACACTCATACGCTATATTCGCAAAAACCACAAAATCCCCTTGAAAATCGGGGGATTTGTGTGTAACCGCTGCAATGATCCTTCTGCAGTAGATGACATCCAGAGGTTTGCAGGTCCCAAAAAATCGTTTCAGACAGCGGATCTGGCATATGATACCCATATCCCCTGGGATTCGGCAGTGGAAAAATCCATTGAGGAAAGTGAAAGAGACTTTATTGATACCATCAATGCGGAGCTTGACTGGGAAGCCATCGAAAAACTGCTGATGGAAAAGCACCAGTTTGCCCTGCAGGATGAAGTGGATTATAAAAACGGGGACATGGTGGTTTTTGACAATCAGATCGCCTATAAATTTGATTTTGAGATAAAGGTACCGTTGTCTGTTGTTTTCAATCGCCAGGGGGAATGCCTTACCATTTCCACAACCCACGATGAGCAAGACCCACAGGAGATTGCCCCCGGTGAAATGGCGGATATCAAGGAGCGCAGCAGTGAAAAGGTGGGGCAGCTGGCTTCGAACATAGCGGATATGATTTCTGAAATTAACCAGGGAGATGAAGCGTAATGACACAGCAGACCCCCATTACTCCGGAGTTTGTAAAAAATCAGTTGGATGAAATATTGGCCCGGGAAATCACCGCTTTTGTCGATGTGGGTTTTGATGCGGCCATGATGTCTTTTAATCTGGCCACCATCGCCTGTATCACCCTGATTGTGGAACGGGAAAAAGAGATCAAACAATATTCGGAATTTCCCCCGGAACGGTATATGCCGGAAGATTTTATCGCAGAATTGACAGACATCGGTCTGGAACATGATGATTACCTGGAAGCCGCTGTGAACGCATGTTTTGAAAAAGGATACATGCGCAAAGATGATGAAGGGCAATTGTATGCGGAAATGCCGGCCTTTATGATGGCAGGCCTTTTGGATTCCATGTTTCCGGGCATGCAGGGCATCAACCTGATTGCCTTTGTCCTCCAGATGAATGAAGAGGTGAATGCCGGCCGCAAAAGTCTGGATCTTGCCAAAAAAAGTTTTGAAGCTTCCCTCAAGTCCCGGGGAGTGTCTGTATCTGGTGATAATGCCACCAAACGTGCTTCTGAAATGGTGGCAGGGAAAATAAAAGCGGTTCAAAAGAACAAAGAAATTGCCAAAAAATTGAAAAAAGAAAACCTGGACCGGCTTTCCAGGATGGTAAAGACCCGGCGCAAAAAATCAGATGAGTATATGCAGAAGGTCCAGGTAAAGGATGTGTTTGACAAGGGCCCCACACCTGAGGAGATACAAGAGCGCAAAGCCGAAGTTCAAAAAGCCCAGGAATCCGCCCGGAAAGCAGCGGAGCTGGCACAACAGCTGGCGGAAAAAGACGAGAAAATAAAGGAAGCGGAAACCCTGGCAAAAGATGCGGCAGAACAGCTTGCGCTCCTTAAAGAAAAGGAAAAGCAGCTGCAGGATGCCAGTGAAAAAGCCGCCAGAGCAGAAGAGCGGGCCGCTCAATTGGAAGCAAAGGAAGCGGATATGGCCCGGCGGGAAGCGGAGCTCAAGGCCATGGAGGAGCGTATCCGCTCAGAAGAAGCACAGATGAAACAGCAAAAAGATGCAGCTGTTTCCCGGGACACCCCGGCCCCTGCTGATGCGGTTTCGCAGGACCAGCAGAAAGATGAGGCAGATATTGCATCCAGAATTGCCGCTTTTGAAAGT
>JAIVHE010000023.1 GCA_020201255.1 Desulfobacteraceae bacterium | reverse complement strand
TTCTGCATTATTGATGAAAACCTCAATCCCCCGCCCGAAATCCTTGGCATGGAGATGGCGGTAATCCCGCCGGGGACCCATGTGGATGCCTATGCTGCCTATGATATCCTGGTGGCCATGAAAAAAAAGGCGGATATTATCATCCCTTTGCATGAACCGCGGTTCGCGGCCATGGATGTTCTGTAAAAAAAAATCGGAATAAAAATCGGAATAAAAATGTTTCTGCCTGTATCTTCTGAACATAGTTGAAAATGTAAGCAAGTAAGCAATTGTTGTAAAAAAATACCCTTATTACCCCTATTTTTAACCAAGGAGATCATTATGGCCAAAGAAACATCCATTACCAAACAGGTGCCGGCATCAGAACGGACCACCTGCGAAGCCACACAACAGATGCTGGAAAAAGCCAGAAAAGACGGTGTGGTCATAGCGTTAGACCGTGCCACGGATATGAAACCCTGCCCCATCGGGGTGGAATCTGCCTGCTGCAAACACTGCTACATGGGCCCCTGCCGTCTCAATCCGCGAGACCCCTACAAAAAAGTGGGCATCTGCGGCGCAACCATTGATACCATCATGGCCCGGAACCTGGGCCGTAATGTGGCAACCGGAGCATCCTCCCACAATGATCACGGCATGCATATCCTGAAATTGTTCAGAGGCATTGTCGAAAAGAAAATCACAGACTTTTCCATTGATGACACCTTGAAACTGGAAAAACTTGCCGATTCCCTCGGCATCGATACCCAGGACCGGGAAGTCTATGATGTGGCAAAAGATTTGTGCGATGAGCTGGAAAAAACCTTTTCCAACGTAGACGGAGAAATGCCCTTTACCCGGCTGGCACCTGAGGCCACACTGGCGCAGTGGCGCAAGGACGGTATCGTACCCCGGGGCGCCATGAAAGAGATCATGGAAATGATGAGCCGGACCCACATCGGGTGTGACCAGGATTACACCAGCCTGATGAAGCAGATCAGCCGCACAGCCCTGGCTGACGGCTGGGGCGGCTCCATGGTGGCCACGGAATTGTCCGACATCATGTTCGGCACCCCCTCCCCCGTTGTGGCGGAGGTCAACATGGGCGTGCTCAAGGAAGACCATGTCAATGTCATTGTCCACGGCCATGAGCCTGCCATGTTCGAAGGCATGCTGGCTGCCGTGAATGATCCTTTCTACACCCATTTGATCACCACCAGCGACCGGGCCCATATTGAAGGGGCCACCCATATTGAATTTGCGGAAACCGATCCCCGGGCCTGTACCGACCAGGTATTGACCAAGGCCATTTCCCGGTTCGGCTCCCGCAGCATGCCGATCCAGATCCCCAACCAGATCCAGAAAGGTGTCCAGGGATTTACCCATGAGTACATCGAATACATGCTGGGAGGTACCTTCAGGGGATCCTATTCACCCTTGAATGAAAACATCATCAACGGCCGGATCCGTGGTGTGGCCGGTGTGGTGGGCTGCACCAATCCCAAGGTTCAGCAGGATTATATCCATGTAGAACTGGTAAAAGAACTGATCCGCAATGATGTGCTGGTTCTCCAGACCGGTTGCTCCCAGATCGCCCTGTCCAAGGCAGGATTTCTGACACCCGAAGCCGGTGCCCTGGCAGGACCCGGCCTGGCTGAGGTGTGTGAAACCGTGGGCATGCCGCCGGTGCTGGGACTGGGTTCCTGCGTGGACAACACCAGAATTCTCATTGCCGCATCCGCCATGGTCAAGGCAGGGGGCCTGGGCAACAGTATCGCCGATCTGCCGGTGGCCGGTTGCGCCCCGGAATGGATGAGTGAAAAAGCCTTGGCCATTGGCCAGTATTTTGTCGAAACTCATGATCGCCCACATTGACAAAAAGCGCAAACAACTGGGCATTGACAAGGTACGGGAAAGAACCCTGGTGGATATGAACGACCGCCGGGCAATTGCCTGATAATCACTTCTCCTTCACCCCGGGGCGGTTTCCTGAAAAACAGCCGGCAGAATGGCTGGAAACCGCTTCGGGGTTTCTTTATTCTGTAAAGATCAGGCACACTCTTTTGGAGCAGAAAACCCTTTTGGGAAAGCTCTGAACGGTATTTCAGCCTTTTTTGGTGCCTTACTCCGTAGTTTCTGTCAACAAAAACAAGAAAATGCGGAGGGGTTCCTGGGTTATGGGTTTCCCGCGTTAAGTAAAAACCGGTTATGGTAAAGACCCGTGTCGTGGTGTCACTGTGGGTCTCACCCGTCTGCCGCGTTTGACAGGGCGTAAGGCAAGCTGCGCTAAACGTCAAAAACTGCGGGCAGGTATGTCCTCAAACAGTTTGCCGTTCTTAACGCTTCGCATGCCAAACGCCCTGTAACAAACGCGGCAGAATGGGATTCGCCCCACAGCAACCCCACGACACTAGTCGCTGAATACAATAGTGGCCAATGGTACTCTTTGGGGCACAGACATTTACGTGCTTTTGCGGCATAAAGCAACCTGATCCCGGTCTTCTCCATGATGAATTCATTCTAATCGTCAATGATTTTTGCCGTAATATATTTTTTGTTCACCCTATGCTTCTCAATCGCACGCTTTTACGCTTTTTTTGGTTCAAGGGTATGTTGTCGTCGGTGTTATGGCTGTTGGCCAAAAAATTTCCATCAACAAGGGGGCATTCTTGCTGAACGGTTCTTTCTGTTGGTGAAAAAAAATTGACATCCCTGCACCAAGGCTTTATATAAATAAGCGTACAGACAATCAAAATTAAGGACCTTGTGCATGGGCCGCAAAAGCATATCCCATATCCGAAAACCTGAAATTCTGCGCCACACATACAACGTCGTGGAAGAAGAAGGTTTCATGGGAATGACCATCGGTAAAATCGCCAGTCGCATGGGGGTCAACTCCGGGCTTCTGATCCATTATTTTAAGAGCAAAGAGGGATTGATCATGGAAATGGTGGATTATCTGTTCACCATTTCCATGGAGACCTACCACGCGGAGCTGGAAAAGTACACATCCCCCAAAGCACGCTTCCATGGCCTTATGCGCATGTTGTTCAATACCAGCGGTAAAGGTCCACAGCGGGATGCGGTTTTCTGGTCCTGCTATGCCATGGGATTTCGAAACGCCGAAATACGGGAACGTATCCAGGCCATGCAGAAAAAATTTATTGCCTTTGGTGTCAAAGAGATTGCATCTTGGGAAGATGCCGGACTGGTCACGGTCCCGGACAAGGAAAAAGCCGCTGCCACCATCCTGGCCCTTTCCGAAGGATTCGGCATACTGCGCAATTCGCTCAAAGATCTGCACTCTCTGGAAGAGATCGCGGATTCCATGCGCCAATGTGCCCTTGAAGCACTGGGTGTCGTAGATTCCGGCACCACTGCTGCTGACCGGATATCAAAGCAATAACACCCATGCCCTGACGGGCACAACAAAATAGGAAAGCTTTTAGTGGTAGCTGAGTAATGACGGCTTTCATATAAACCTGGATATTTGCAACGAGAACGCTATGGGGAGCCCCTGGTGGTATCCTGTGAACGGGCCGTCAGAACCGGAAGGGGCCTGGTACAATATGCCGGCATACGTACCCTCAGAGAGTAAATCACGCTATATCATTACGCACATGGAACCTGGCCCCCGCAGGGTCTCGGACCGGGCACAGGATACCACCAGGGGCGGGGCCGGAGACTGCAGGTTCAGAGCAGCAGCACAAGGGACAGGGACACAAAAGACAGCAATGTGGAGATCATGATTGCCCCGGCTGCAAGGTCTGTGTCTGAATTCAACTGACCGGACAGAACGTAGATGGCCGTCGATGTAGGCAACGCAAAAAAAATCATCCCCACTGTAAAGGCAATGCCGGTTACGCCAAAAAAAGTCAGCAGAACAAAGCCTGCCGCCGGCAGCAGCACAAGCTTTATGCCGGCAGCCAGAAGCGATAGCCGGGCATGGTCTGCCAGTCCTTTGAACCGCAGGGAACCGCCGATGGAAATCAGGGCCAAAGGAAGGGTCACAGATGTCATCAAAGAAAAACTGTTCTGCACAAAAACAGGGAAGCCTAGTCCGGACCGGGAATACAAAAATCCAGCCACACACCCGATGATCAACGGATTGGACACCAGGGCACGGATGAAATACTGTGTCTTTTCTCGGAATACCAATTCCTGGCCTGAATGCCAGACAAGCACGGAAACAGACAACACATTGATCACCGGAATCACCACTCCGGCAAGAATCCCGAAATGGCGGACCCCTTCCTCTCCCAGAACCGTCAGAACAATGGCCATGCCGATATAGGTATTGAACCTGAAACTGGCCTGGCAGAAAGAACCGGCTGCAAATTGTGAGATCTTGAAAAACCGGATGGCCCCAAGGCTTACCAGAAAGGACAGGATCACCCCGGTCAACCCGGCAAGGCACAGTCCCGTATTGATATCCTGGTCCGGGCCGCTGCCGCCGATTTTCCAGAACAGCATGGCGGGGAAGAAGATATAATAGACCAGGCGGTCTGACATGGCAAGAAATCGGTCATCGGTCAAGCCGTATGTTTTGAGCAGCCGCCCCAGCAGCAGCAAAGCAAATATGGGAAATATGGTATTGGGTACCAGCATGTTACAATGCGAATATCCGGTTTTCCGTCAGGCTCAGGAACCGGGGACCTTCGGCGGTGACATGGATAACGCTTTCAATGCCTGCGGCGAATTTGTCCTGGAAAATACATTTGGGCTCCACGGCAAACACCATGCCAGGGGCAAGTTCCATCTGTCTGCCCCTGGCCAGGATGGGTTCTTCCACCAGCTCCAGGCCGATACCATGGCCGATGAACCGGGACTTGAGATCCGGCGGCCCCAGAAAAGAAGATCCCAGACCCAGTTTTTCTGCTCTGCCCACGGCTGCGGAGAACACCTCACCCACCGCGGTGCCCGGAACCATGAGATCCTTGACATGGTACAGGATTTCTATGGCTGCCAGACCAGCCTGTTCTGCCTGGGAGGGCATTTTCCCCATCACCAGCATCCGGGTTTCATCCATGTGATACCCGTTGACCATGGTGCCAAGGTCCATGAGCACCGGCTCATTTTTTTGGATCAGCTTATGGCCTGCTCCGAAGGGATAGGCGCTGCACGTTCCGGCTCCGCTCAACGGACTGTCCAAAGCCCCGCCCAGACCGCCGGAGCTGCCGCTCAAAAGGTGGTGGGCAAATCCTTGTGCCCGGTAATGGCGCACCAGCAGTTTGCCTGAATGGCCGTTTGCCCGGGCAAAGGCTTCGATGCGGCCGCAAAAAGCGATTTCCGATTCTCCGGGAACCATATTTTCGCAGATAAATGCAAAGGTATCTCTGGACAGGCGGGCCGCTGCCTCCAATTGGCTGATTTCCCAGTCTGACTTGATCCTCCGGCAGGCCATAATCAAAGGGGTGGCATCTTCAAAAACAGCTGAAGCAAACAGGGTGTGAAAAAATTCAAAATCCCGCACCGGCACCACATCAAAAGCCAGGCCAATGGATCGGGCCGGGGCCCTGGTAAAATCTTTGATCCGGTCCGGAATCCGGGTGACAGAGTCAATGGGGACCACATGCCGAATCCCGGTTTCCAGACGTGCCCGGGGCAGATACCGTTTGACAAACAGCAATGGCTCATCATCCATTGGGACATACAGCCAGGCATCCTGGGCTGTGCCGGAAAAATAATAGATATCCGGCTTGTGGGTCAAAAAAACCGCATCCAGGCCGGTTTTTGCCATCCTGTCTTTCAGGTGGAGTACCCGGTCACGGATTTCTCCCACCGGTGTCAGATCATTTTTGTTTTTCATCAAGAATATGCCGTATGGCGATCAGAAGATCATGGTTGCCGATGGGTTTTTGCATATATTTTTTTATGCCCATTTTGAGGGCAGCGGCTTCGGAAATATCCTCGCTGAATCCGCACCACAGGATAACGGGCATATCCGGTCTGATGTCCAAAATTTCTCGGGCCAGCCTGTCACCTGTCAATTCCGGCATGGTCATGTCCGTGACGACCAGATCAAAGCCATGGGTATCTGATGTAAACGCTTCCAGTGCGGCCATACCATTTTCAAACAAAGACACCCGATACCCATGATTTTCCAGAAATTCCCTGCAGATCTCTCTGATGGCTTTTTCATCATCAACAACCATAATTGTTTCTGTACCGTTCAGGGCGGATGCTTCATTTTTTTGAAGTGTTACAGCGCCATGTGCCACTTCCCTGGCCACAGGAAAATAGATCATTGTCCTGGCACCCCTGCCGGGCTCACTGTGCACAGTCAAAAACCCATCATGCTCATCTACAATTGCCTGAACAATGGCCAGACCCAATCCGCCATTGCCCTGGCCCATTTCTCTGGTTGAATAGTAGGGGTCAAACGCTTTTGCCAGAATCTTATCATCCATGCCATGACCGGTATCACTCACACCAAGAACAAGATAATCGCCAGGGGGAATCACCTTGGCTCTGGTGGGGATCTTTCGGTCACATGTCTGCTCTGCAAGCGATACCGTCAGCGTTCCCCCCTCTTTTTTCATGGCATGATACGCATTCAGACAAAGATTCATGACAACCTGATGAATTTTGGCGGGATCTGCAAGCACACTTTGTTTTGAATCAAGACGTGTTTGTATGTCTATGGTGGCAGGCATGGATGATCTAAGCAGTTTCAAGGATTCTTTGATGATCAGATGGATGCGCAATGGTTTTTTTATAGAATCAGCCTGCCGGCTGAAGGTAAGCACCTGCTGTACCAGTTCAGCCGCCCTTTGGGCGGATTTTATGACCTGGTCGATCTGTTCTTTTGCCCGCTGGGGGTTGTCAAGGTTGTTTTGGGCCAGCTGTGAATATCCGAATACTGCGGAAAGTATATTATTGAAATCATGTGCGATGCCGGCAGCAAGGGTGCCGATTGCTTCCATTTTCTGGGACTGCTGCAGGCGGATCTCATAATTTTTTTGTTCACTGACATCCCGGGCAATACCATGAAAACCAATGGGTTCGCCATGGGCATTGGTGAGAAGTGCCACTGATGTATCAACATGGCGGATTTCCCCATTTTTCCTGATAAGTTCCCAGTCAAATGCCTTATGCCCTTTTCCGGTTTCATACACCCGGTGAAAGGTTTGAAATACTTTTTCGGCATTTTTTGTGTCCATGTACGCTTTGTTATTCACGCCTGCCAATTCATCTTTGGCATACCCCAAAATATCGCACATGGCCTGATTGAAAAACACAAAATTGCCTGCCAGATCAACTTCATAATATCCGTCTTCAATGTTTTCAATAACAGTTCTGAATTTTTTTTCTTCTGCTGCCAACGTAATTTTTTTATTCCATTTTTTGCATTCCAGGTAGTTTGTCAAAATACATATCTTACATAACCTATATCAAGCCGCTGTTCAATGCAAAAAAAGATTCGAAAAAAGCATAAAGCCGCACGGTGAAATCATTCTACCCATCAATCCATCCATTTTCAGGCCCTCTGGGCCGTTAAATTATTTTACCACGAAGGTCACGAAGAACACGAAGGAAAGGCTTCTTCGTGTTTTACAAAAATCAAATCTATGAAAACCGTCAGTACTCAGTCATAAGCTAAAAGCTAACGGCTAAACGCTAACAGCTACCCCCTTTCATTTCCTGTTGTGCCCGCCAGGGCATGGTGTTATTATAAGCAGCATTTTTTAACCATTAAAGGAGATTTTCATGCCTGATTTAACTGCTGTTATGGAAACCAGCAAAGGACCCATCCGCCTGAAATTGTTTGCCGATAAAACCCCGGTAACCTGCGGTAATTTCGCCAACCTTGCCAAAAGGCAATATTACAACGGACTCAAATTCCACCGGGTGATCAATGATTTTATGATCCAGGGTGGATGTCCTTTCGGCAATGGTGTGGGCGGACCTGGATATAATTTTGAAGATGAATGCAAAAAAGACCTGCAACATGACAAACCAGGCATTTTGTCCATGGCCAATGCCGGTCCCGGCACCAATGGTTCCCAGTTTTTCATCACCCACAGCCCCACCCCCCACCTGGACGGCATGCATACCGTATTCGGTGCGGTGGAAGGGGAAGCAGACCAGAAGGTGGTGGATAGCATCGCCCAGGGGGATACCATTGAAAGTATCACCATCCAGGGCAATGTAGGCGCCCTGTTCAAAAAGATCAAACCCAGACTGGATGAATGGAACAAAACCTTGAACAAACAGTTTCCCAAGCTGCCCAAAGCCTGAAGTAAGCCGTTGGTTTTTTCCGAAATCCGGGCATTTTAAAACCAACCCTTGTTTGCACCTTTTGAAACATCCAACATAAAAGAGCCGTACTGCCGGACCGTCCGGCTCTTTTATGTTCATTCATACGGCTGTCATTCCAAATCGATATACAACGGAATCACATGAAGGGTGCTGCTGTTTTCACTGGTTTCGCCCAGGCGCCAGTCTTTTACCGGGATACCGGCATCGGCAATTTTTTGAATCATGCCCTTGAGATTAATGAGGGGATGGCGGGCAAACACATTGGGCAGCCCGTAGGTTACGCTGCACACCAGACACTTTCCGGGACGCTGGGTCAGGTTGAAGGCCAGGACAATTCTGTTGGGTTTGATGGAAATGCATTCCAGCTGGATGTCATAGGCGCCGTCTGACATATCCCCGTACAATGCTTCAAAAAATCGGTCACTGGTCTGGGGGGGCAACAGGTCATCACAGAATTCTCTGGTAAAAATGTTGTCCATGGCGGTCTGATTCATCCCAATTCTCCAAATCCTTATTGTCCTAATTTTTTATGCAGTGAATTTCACTTCTATATAACCTGTATCAAAAAATCAAGTGTAAAAGAATCCACTGGATATTTGCTATAGTAACGAGCGCTCTAATAGTATCATGCGCTCTGGGAGCCCCTGGTGGTGTCCTGTGAACGGACCGCCGGAGCCGGAGGGCCTGGGTTCGATACATCGGGATGCTGGGGGGTAAAGCACTAATTTCTCGATATTTTAAATTGCTGGTCGGCACCCT
The DNA here is from genome assembly GCA_020201255.1 of Desulfobacteraceae bacterium. Lineage (GTDB taxonomy): Bacteria > Desulfobacterota > Desulfobacteria > Desulfobacterales > Desulfobacteraceae > Desulfotignum. The sequence goes on along the minus strand of JAIVHE010000023.1, from coordinate 921 downwards.
TTGTGGTAAAGTAAGGTAATTTTTTTATGTTGATATTCAAAAAAGAGTTGCTAGACGGTATTTTCTGCTGGAAAACAGCAAATGAAACAGGCGGAATCAACTGCATAAACATGGAAATTATCATCAGATGGAAAAACTTGCACTTTCCAAAGGATTTAAGATAAAACTGGCCGGCATGCCGGATCCCAGTGTCATCACCCTTCCCCGGCCGGCTACGGTAGCGGTGTCCGCCCAGGATATCCTCCATATCCGTCCCAAACTTCTGGTCAAGGAAAAAGATTCGGTCAAAACCGGCACCCCTTTGTTCTGTGACAAACGGGATACCAGCATTCAATATGTGTCTCCGGGCACAGGGACGGTGAAAAAAATCCTGTTCGGAAAACGCCGGCGCCTGCTGGAAGTGGTGATCGCCCTGGATGCAATGGATGATTTTATCCCGTTTGACCCGGTGTCTTCAAAAGACCTGGCACAGATCTCAAACCAGGACCTGGCAGATCATCTTAAACTGGGAGGCATGTGGCAGACTCTGCGGCAGCTGCCGGCCAGAGACACGGCAGACAGTGAGCAAAAACCGCCGTTGATCATTGTCTGTCTCAACGGTAATGATATATTTTCCCCCCACCCGGCCGTGGTGCTGCAGGAGAGATTCCAGCAGTTTGCATTCGGGCTGGAGGTTTTGAAAAAATTTTCAGACAGGATTTTGGTTGCTGCCCGGGCTGGTTCCTTCCACCGGCTGGAGCCGATACATCATGTCGTCACCCATCAGGTGCCGGACACCTATCCGGCCTGGGATCCGGGGGCTGTTCTTTTTCACATCAAAAAAGAGGCAGCCGAAAATAGCGCCTGGTATATTGGGCTGGAAGGCCTGTTACGCATGGCCCAGTTTCTGCAAACCGGACGGTATCCTGTAAATACCATGGT
>JAIVHE010000234.1:988-4150 GCA_020201255.1 Desulfobacteraceae bacterium | reverse complement strand
TGTAAAATATGAAGAAATTTATGTAAAAGAATTCAAATCTGTTGGGGACTTGCGCAAATCCCTGAAAAAGTATTTTGATTTTTACAATAATGAACGACCTCATCAAAGCTTTAATGCTCAAACGCCTGCTGAAGTATACTATGGAATGAACCAACTTAGGATGGCTGGATGATTATCCTGGATAAAAAAGGAAAACTGCCCAATTATAATGGGGGCCAGCCCCCAAACCCCCGGGATTTAACGCATTGTGAACCAAAGCATGAAGGGCAGGCTGACATTTGCCGGCACTGCCCCATGCTTCAGTTACCAGATGCGGTGCTCGGGTCGCTTCCCAGTCGTTGCCCTATCCTCCGACCTGGCTCGACTATATTATCAAAATCGGTCATAATTACAAGCAATCAAACAATGAAAAACAAAAAATGGAGGTTAAAAAAAACGGCATTTGAAAATTGGATAAAATTTGATCGGATAATTCATTCGATATTGACGCTTAATTTGAGCAAAAAAATGTCTTGACAATTGGGTCCACTATATACTATATACGAAAGTATCGAGAAGAAAAAAACAGGAGGGAATGACATGAGTGTTTTACGGGCGGCAATCGCCCAGATGAATCCGGTTCTCGGGGACATGGATGAAAATCTCCGTACCCATCTACAGTATATTAAAGAGGCAAAATCCAAAGGGGTGCGGCTTCTTCTCTTTCCTGAGCTTTCTCTGAGCGGTTATAAACTCGGAGCGGATACAATAAACCTGGCCATCAGAAATAATGCCCAGAAAATACAGGAACTTGCCCGGCATACGGAAAACATACACGTCATTATCGGCTGCGTGGAAGAAGGGACGGCTGCTCAATTTTATAATTCTTCCATTGTTGTAGCGGATGGTGAAATCGAATACGTGCACCGCAAACTGAACCTCGCTAATTACGGCCGCTTGGATGAGGGAAAGTATTTCGGTACCGGACGTTATGTCGAGACCTTTCATATCGATTCGCAATGGAAAGCGAGTGTGCTCATCTGTGCCGTCATCGATCCTTTCGGAAAGACCCTTGCCATCGCGAATGGCGATTCTGAACAGCTGCTTATCGCGGATATTGACTATGCCCAGGTCAGATTGGCACGATTCCATCTGCCGACAGTACGTGACTCTAACCTTGAATTAGTTTGTAGAGAAATCAACCGTATAGCAGATTACAACCGTATCCCGCCGTGCAGAAAGACGACGTAAGCCCCCATTAATTCAACGAATGCCAGGGCGAAACCCGATGCGATGCTGAATGTATTATCTTAAGAACCAGGGAATTCTTGCATAATGTCCCCGGAATCCACGGACCCTCCCTCCCGGGACTTCTTCCTCTGGCTGTCATGCTCCGGCATGTGGTGCTGCATATCGGTGTGACCTTTTCTGTTTGTTAGCCACATCAGATACCAAAGCCATGGTCATGATAACCAGCCTCCTTTTGATGGCGAAAAGAAAGGATATTGACGGAATCAGTATCATTCTCAAACCGATAGAGAGCCACATAGCCGGATTCCCCAAAAGGAATTATCAATTCCCGCAATTCCGGCATATCGCCCAATGGCCTGCCGATTTCGGGTTCCTTCTCCAGGAGTGAAAAATGATACCCTATTGTTTGGGCCGCTTTTTTCAAAGCATTGGGGTTTTTTTCTGCCAAAAAAGAGCGGCATCGTTCCAAACCCCGGGCTGCCCCTTCTGTAACAATCAATCGTGGCATGGCGGGACTCTTGTATCTTTGTCAGTTCCCCAGGTTTTCAGCCAGTCGCTGACCTCCTGTTCTGTCAAATGCCGGCCTGTTTCCTGGTATTCAGCCCATGATGTCAACGCCTCCTGTTTGAAATTCTCTCTCGCTTCCTCCCGTTCGACATAGTCCCGGATAGCTTCACACATAATCCAATGGGCCGAACGTTTTTTCACACTTGCCAGTTGTTGAATCCGATTTTTTAACCTGTCGCCTATTTTCACTGATATTGCCATAACGAGCCTCTCTTAATAAAAAGTAATACCTTTTAATACTATTGCTGTAAAAAACAATCAAGGACTTTTGCATCACCATATCATCCATCTGTTTTCTGCCGGGATTCCGAAGAGATATACCATTTTTCAATTGCAAATACATTATGTACCCCGCCTTTTAGGGAAACAACCCATTTACCGGTAAAACCGGTTTATTGAAAAAAACCGCCCCGCCGAAATTTCGCCTGGCATTCCGGGAGCTGGGGATGACCATTGGACTGCATGCTGTTCAGAAATTGGTAGCCCTGGTTACAGACCATCCTGAAACTTTTAAAGAGACCATTGGAAAACTGCATGTATTTGAAGAATATTACCAATGGTGTGATATTATCGAAAGCTTTTGGTCGGCACCTGAAAATCAGCAGGTGCGCACCTGGATCGATCACCGGGATATCAACCAGGTAATGCTGGCCACCAGCCTGCTTCCTGACGGGTATCTCAATTTGTGAAAAAAATGAAATTATATTTATAGCTTGAAATAATACACTTAATGTCGTATTTTTGTAAGTATAAATATCGTATTTTTGTAAGGAGCTATAATGCCAGTTAAAGACACATTAGAGGGTAAAATAACTTACCGCATAAAGCGCTGTAAGACTCCTGTTTTTGTGCGCGAGGACTTCAAGGATATTGGTGGCTATGATCAGGTTGGGCGCATTTTAAGGGGGCTTGTGAAAAAAAATCAGCTTATCAGTCTGGGATATGGAACATATGCGCGCTCTAAAAAATCAAGCGTTAGCGGCGCAGTTGTTCCAGAAATGCCCTTGCCGGAACTTGCAAAAGAACTCTTAAATAAAATTGGCGTTAAGATTGTTCCATCATCTGCCGAGAGGGCTTATAACTCAGGAACATCAACCCAGGTTCCAACCGGACGTGTGATTGGCGTTAAAGGCAGAATTGTGCGGCGCATTGGCTATAATGGAAGGTACATCTCTTTTGAAAAAGTTACCCGATAAAACTGTAATTCAGGATATTTCTTTAGAATTAGGCATTAATCCTTCTTTTATAGAAAATCTTCATGACCTTGCCGCATTGGAAAATATGAAATCCTGTATTTAAAGGTCATCCTCTCAGTATTTGGATATGACGGATCAAAATGCAAAGCGTATCCCGGCCATAAAAAAC
>JAIVHE010000234.1:0-948 GCA_020201255.1 Desulfobacteraceae bacterium | reverse complement strand
TCGGAAATATCCTGAAAAGCAAACTGCAGTTCCGCCAGAGGCTGTAGCACCAGGCGCTGGGTGATGCGCAGATCGTATTCCGCTTCACAGGTAAAGGTCACATCCCCGTGTTCAGACACATACAATGCATTGTCCAGTTCAAATTTGTAGGGAGCCATACCCTGAAACGCCAGGACCCCTGACCAGCGGTCTTCGTAATCATCCGTGTCCCATTCATTGGCATACTGCACCCCTGCCTGGAAATTCCAGAAAGGCGTGACCAGGCGGGAATACAGCAGATCGGTTTCCGTCTCCCCGCTGTCAGGGCCGTCAAAAACCGCTTCCCCTTCATGTTTCCACCAGAATTTGTGAAAATCCCTGCCAACCCATCCCTGGGCTTCCCAGCCCAGGTGATCCCTGGTGTCATCATCATCGGCAATCCGGTATTCGAGTTTTTCAAACAAGGTAAACACATACAAGCGGTCATCGTGAAGGGTGGCGGGAAAGTGGTCGGGCGGCGGATGGGCCGCATGATCAAGCACCGCATCAAGATCCATGCCTTCGGGCAGGGGCGGGGTCTGGATATCAGATGAAACCTCGTGGTGATGCTGTCGGACTGATTCCTGATGGCCCGGCCGGTCTGATGTAATCGGGATCTCTTTTTTTTCCTGAGCAAAAACAGGACCTGTGTGCATGACAACCGCAATGGCCACTGCAAAAAGACAACGTTTATACGTGCGCATCAATAGGTCCTCCTTCCAGGTCCCTGACCACGGCCACGGTGCGGAACATGCCTGCCTCCATATGATACAGCAGATGGCAGTGAAATGCCCACTGGCCGGGTGCATCCGCAAGAATATCCACGGTGAGCAGTTCAGCCGGCTGCACAATGACGGTGTGTTTGCGGGGGTTGTCATCAAGCGTTCCCCCGGCGTAAAGATCCATCCACATGCCGTGCAGGTGGATGGG
>JAIVHE010000233.1 GCA_020201255.1 Desulfobacteraceae bacterium | reverse complement strand
CAGGTATTGAATATTAATGGTATCCATTATTTTTTCGGGTCGGGAAAACTTTTGTTTTGGATAATTATTGTTGACCCAGCAAAACCACCATTTTTTGTGTTTTGAAGCCAAGCTCAGGAAGTGTTTTATATAAAATTCACCCCTGCCAGCTTCTTGTTATCATTAAAGCCTCATCACTTCCATCAACACATCTTTCAATGCATCCATTGAATATGGTTTATTCAAAAACGCCTGGGGAAGTTCGGGATGATCGCCTGCCATGACCGATTCCTTGTCATAGCCGCTGGCCAGAATCACGGGTACATCAGCCCCCATCCCGCGAAGTTCAGTCAGGGTTTCCCATCCATTCATGCGGGGCATGGTTAAATCAGAAAGAACACAAGCAATCTCATTTTGATGTTCTTGAAATAGCCTCACGGCTTCAACACCGTCCTGTGCTTCAATGACTGCGTATCCGAGTCGGGTAAGCATGGCCTTTGACATATTGCGGACACTCTCCTCATCTTCAATGAGAAGCACTGTGCTGCCGTTTTCAACACTCCCTTTCGGTGTTGTCATTTTTTCATGTTTAACGGATTTTATTTCTGCCTTTACCGGTAAATAAACCCGAAAAACACTGCCGCATCCCGGATCGCTATCTACAACAATGCATCCGCCATGGGTTTTCAAATTTCCCATGGTTACGGGCAACCCCATCCCCCGTCCGGTGAATTTTGTTGTGTAGAACGGATCAAAAATTTTTACAATATCTTCTTTGGATATCCCGCAGCCTGTGTCTGATATTTCCAGGCAGGCATAGGGAATATCCTGCGGCTGCCAATCCAGAGGAAAACGGTTTGATGTGGAAATATCTTCCTGGGAAACTGTCTGGATACTCAGGCTAATGCGACCTTGATTGTCGGGCAAAGACTCCCGGGCATTTGTGAACAAATTGGTCAAAACCTGCTGGACTTGATCGGTATCCGCATGAACCAACGGTCCGGAATCAGGAAAATCAACGTTTAAAGCCACGCCGTTCGGTAATGACGGCTGAAGTAAACCCAGGCATTGGCGGCAGACATCGGACAGGTTCATGGTTGTTTTGCTGCCTGAGATATGACCCAGATAACGCAGCATCTGCCTGCTCTGATCCGCTGCTTTATTCGCCGCTTCAAAGGCTTGGAAAAGGTTCTCACGATTTTTTCCATCATCCGGCACATCATCCAGAACCAGTTCTAAGTTGCCCATCACTACAGAGAGCTGGTTGTTGAAATGATGGGCAACAGCTCCGGCCATCCTGCCCAGACTTTTAGCTTTTTGGAGTTGACAGAGCTGTTCATCGATTTTTTTCTTTTCGGTAATATCCGTCAACTGCTCTATGATCAGTTTGATATTTCCGTTATCATCCAGAACCGGGTTGCTGGTACATAAAAAATCCCGGCCCAGTTCAGGAACGAATTTTTCCAACGTCTCCATTCTTTTGCTTCTATATGCCCTGGATGTGGCACAATAATTACAGGGATGGGACTTGCCCAGCAGTTCATAACATTTTTTCCCCTGGACCAGGTTCTCTGACAAGCCGAGGAGTTCATATCCGGCACGATTATATTGCACCATGGTATGATCGGGAAGCTGGACCCCAATGACATCTTTGATGGAATCAAGGACCCCTTCAAGAAGCTCTTTCTGGGTTTTCAGATCTATTTCCGTCTGCTTGCGCTCGGTGATGTCTGTTGCTATTTCCATTCGGACAAGGCGCCCGTCTGTCCAGGGAATGGCCTGGTCATGGCATTCATACCTTTTGTTCATCTTTTGATTATAAAATTCCCATATATACGGTTCCTCCGGATTTCCGTCATTATCAACCAGCTTGTCATTTGTACAGAATTCGCAGGGACCGGTTTGATCTTCATGAAGGCACTCCCAGCAAACCATGCCGGTCAGGTCTTTGCCGAAAGCTTTTTTCGTGTAGTTGTTTATGAAGAGGATCTCGTACGAGTCCATATCTGCGACATAGACCACGGAATCGAGATTGTTGAGAACGGCTTCAAGTTGAAGCTTGCTGTATTTTAAAGCGACTTCGATCTTCTTGCGCTTGGTTGCATCTTCTCTAATCAAAATACCACCTGCAACCTCTCCATTTTTATAGGTTGGAACCGCTTTTATG
>JAIVHE010000232.1 GCA_020201255.1 Desulfobacteraceae bacterium | reverse complement strand
GACGTTGATCTGGTCAGACAAATACTGAATAACGAACCTGTCGAAATCCCACTGCACCTGCTGTCAGACAAAGAACAATAACCACTCGTGGACATTTCTGATATGCTGAAAACCAATGTCACACCACCAACTCTCAACGCTTAAAAGGCACTTTTTGCCCCCAAAAAGTGCCTTTTAAGAGCAAAAACCCCCTGTTCCAGAATTGATTATCCCCCAATAACAAACACGTAACCGGTTCAGACCCCCTTTTATGTAGTTTTGCCTAATTTACAAACTCTCGTGAATAGTATACACATTATCTTTTGTGTTACCCTTTTTCGGATACAGCCTTGCGCGTGTAACCGAAGGGGCGGAGCTATACCCCAAGCCTTACTCCAACATGGATAAATTCGCACTCATCGGCGCCGCCGGCTATGTGGCCCCCCGTCACATGAAAGCCATCAAAGAAACCGGTAACATTCTCACCCCTGCAACGAATAACCCACTGAAATTGACATTCTGCGACTTCAATGCTAATTTTTTCATGTAAAAAAGTTTGAGACGCAAAGGAGGCACAATGAACAAAAGACCTTATTTCATAAGAGCAGAATGGGATGAAGAGACAAATGTCTTTACCACACTTTTCCCAAGTTGTTTGACTTGAATGCCCGAGAATATTACAATAACATTTCAACAGACCACCAGAAAGTTTTTTGAGAAATATAATGAAAAGAGGTGATATGGTATGAGATATCAGGTGAATATCAAAAAGACTGAGGAAGGATATGCTGTTTGGGTTCCGGGACTGCCTGGTTGCTGGTCTCAGGGAGTGACGGAAGAGGAGGCTCTTGAAAACATCAGTGAGGCCATTCAGGATTATCTTTATACTGTGAATTTGCTGAAAACTGAAAATGATGAAATCAGGAAGTTTTGTAGTAATGATTACGCAAAACCCCTTATGGCCAATACTTGACAAACCTCTTGAACGACTGACCCAACACCCAAAAAATGCCTACAATTTTACAGATTCTGGGATGGCGATTGTTTTTTTATGCCAATGAATCGCAGGAGCCCATGCATATTCACTGCAAAAAAGCAGGAATGGAATGTAAATATTGGCTGGATACGGAAAGATTTGAAATTTCTGAGGCATATGCTTATAATATGAACAGTAAATCCAGACGTGAGATTCGAAAAATAATTTATCAGCATTTTGAATATATTGAGGATGCCTGGAATGAATTTCAGTTGAGGAAGTATTGATATGAAATTATACCATAATATCAAACATGTAAGGTTTGCAGGAAATCACCTGATTCTTGACATTGACGGCCAGGATCACGCATTTGAGTTGAAAAAAATCTCTCCAACATTGCTTCACGCATCTGAAACTGAAAGAACAACTTTTGAAATATCTCCCTCCGGATATGGTATACACTGGCCTTTGATTGATGAAGACATCAGTATTGATGGACTGCTTGGCATCGTACATTCACCAAATTTTGTTTTATCTTCATAGATTACAACCAGGGTTCATATAACCCAGGGGTCACACGTAAGCCAAGCCTGACCCCACTCCCGGTTACCCAACCCCCCAATAACTACAATATCGCAGGCCTGACCCATCCGCCCTGCGACCAAACCATACCATATCCGGAGGATCATTACATGACAGACAGCAACCCCAAGATTTTTGTAGCCGGTCACCGCGGCATGGTGGGCAGCGCCATTGTCAGACGTTTGAAAGCTTTGGGGCACACCAACATCGTCACCCGGACCCGCCGGGAGCTGGATCTGCTGAACTAGCAGGCGGTCATGGGCTTCATGCAGTCTGAAAAACCGGACCAGGTGTACCTGGCGGCCGCCAAAGTCGGCGGCATCCATGCCAACAACACCTATCCGGCTCCTGGGCCTGGAAAACAAAACCCGGTTCTACCAGGCCTCCACGTCCGAACTCTACGGTAAGGTCCAGGAAACCCCCCAGACCGAAACCACGCCGTTCTATCCCCGGTCCCCTTATGCCGCAGCCAAGCTCTACGCCTTCTGGATCTGCGTCAACTACCGGGAAGCCTATGGCATCTATGCGTGCAACGGCATTTTGTTCAACCATGAATCCCCGGTCCGGGGGGAGACCTTCAGACCCGGGGCAGGGAGATCTTTTCCCTGCCC
>JAIVHE010000541.1 GCA_020201255.1 Desulfobacteraceae bacterium | reverse complement strand
CGGCAGCCCCGGGTGCAGCCTCTGGCAATCTCTAATCGCAGCCGGTCATGCACGGGTTTGCCAAAGGGCACAATGGGATCCATGGGAAAATTGTCCTGTGTCAGTTCCGGTAAAAAGGCGCGTTTTACACGGGTATACTCCTCTTGAAGTGCAGACAGCTTCTGGCAGCCGTTTTCATCAAAGGACGGGGTAAAAAAGGCTGGCACATACACCCCGGCAATTTCAGACAGCAGTTGCAAAAGGGTGGATTTTTTGCCATCCCCCTGGTGCTTGAACGCAATGACGGTTTTGGAGACCGCCAGCACGGTTTCTTCCCCGTCACCGATCACAAAGGCATCGAAAAAATCCGCCAGCGGCTCGGGGTTGAATGCACAGGGACCGCCCCCGATGACCAAAGGAAATGCCTGGTCCCGGTCCTGTGCAAAAAACGGGATATCGGACAAGGAGAACATGGTCAGAATATTGGTGAAATTGAGTTCGTACAACAGGCTGATGCCGATGATATCAAATGCTGCCAAAGGGGTTTTGGATTCCATGGAAAGGCAGGGTATGTTTTTTTGGGCCATCAACGCTTCCAGGTCAGGGGCCGGGGTGAAAAAACGTTCCGCTGCTATATTTTTTTCCCGGTTCAGGATGGAATACAGAATCTGGAGCCCGAAATGGGAGGTGCCGATTTCATACAGGTCCGGAAACACAAGGGCAAAGGTCAGATCCATCTGGTCTAAGTCCTTGTGAACCGTATTTATTTCATTGCCTGCATACCGGGTGGGGGACTGGACCAGGCCAAGGATCTCTTGATAATTTTGTCTATGCATGATACTGAAATTCAAAATAATAGTGGTTATGTGGCATAAGATAGCCCAAATTTTGTAATATATAATTATTTCCAGGATATGGCAATGAAAAGAACAAAAATCAACCAGCTGAACGGGTATGACACCTCCCCGGGAAAGGTGCTGGTCAAGGGATGGGTGCGGACCCGGCGGGATGCCAAAGGATTTTCCTTCATGGAGATCAATGACGGGTCCTGCCTTTCCAATATCCAGGTGGTGGCAAACAATTACCTGTCCAATTATACCGACATTCAGGGCATCACCACAGGATCTGCCGTGGCGGTTGCAGGAGATCTGGTGACATCCCCGGGCAAGGGGCAGAAATGGGAGATCCAGGCTGCACATGTCGACATTATCAGCCTGGCACCGGAAACATACCCGTTGCAGAAAAAACGGCATTCAGATGAGTTTTTGCGCACCATTGCCCATTTGCGGCCCAGAACCAATAAATACGGGGCTGCTTTTCGGATCCGGTCTGAGATGGTGCATGCCATCCACCGGTTTTACAAAGAAAAAGGCTTTTTTTACCTGACCTCTCCTGTGATCACGGGATCAGATTGTGAAGGAGCAGGCGAAATGTTCCGGGTCACCAGCCTGGATCCGGCTGCAGTGATCAAACAGGGGAAAATGGAGTTTTCACGGGATTTTTTCGGCCGGGAATCCAATCTGACGGTTTCCGGGCAGTTGTCAGCGGAAATGTTTGCCCTGGCGTTAGGGGATGTGTACACATTCGGTCCCACCTTTCGGGCGGAAAATTCCAATACCAGCCGCCATGTGGCGGAATTCTGGATGCTGGAGCCGGAAATGGCGTTTTGTGATCTTTCCGGCAACATGGACCATGGAGAAGAACTGGTACAATATCTGGTCAACGATGCCCTCACCAACTGCACAGATGATATGAACCTGTTTTCCAGGTTTGTGGACAAAACGCTCGCCCAACGGCTGGACACCCTGGTGTCCAAAACCTTTGAAAGAATTTCCTACACCGAGGCCATTGCCATTCTGGAGAAATCTCATAAAAAATTTGAATACGAAGTCAGATATGGAATCGATCTTCAGTCGGAACATGAGCGGTTCCTGGCAGAAGAATATGTGCAAAAACCAATATTCCTGTTTGACTATCCGGTGCCCGGCATCGGGGAGCTTATCGGCGGCAGCCAGAGAGAAGAGCGGCTGGATGTTCTGCAAGCGCGCATGGCACAGATGGGGCTGCCCGAAGAACCCTACTGGTGGTACCTGGATTCAAGGCGGTATGGATCGGTGCCCCATTCCGGGTTCGGCATGGGATTTGAGCGGTTTTTGATGATGATCACCGGCATAACCAATATCCGGGATGTGATTCCCTTTCCCAGAACACCCGGGAGTATTGATTTTTAAACACAAGGACATGACAATGATGTTGATGGATTTTATATTTTACCACGAAGATAATATGAGAAGGCCACGAAGATCACTAAGTGGATCAGGGTCATGAAGTATGGGATTTGATGAACGCGTGTTGACGAAAAGTTGAAAGAACAACAGATGATAACTTTATTGGATTATGGCGCAGGCAATGTGCGCAGTGTGAGAAATGCCGTGGAAAAGCTGGGGGGCACCTTGAACACCGTGACTTCCCCGGAAGATATTTTATCGGCCGAAAAAATCATTTTTCCCGGGGTGGGCAATTATGAAAACATGATCCAGGTATTGAACCGCAAAGGATATATGGACCCGCTGCGGCAATACCTGGCATCCAACCGCCCATTTTTCGGCATCTGTCTGGGCATGCAGGCCCTGTTCCAGGGCAGTGAGGAAGATCAGTCCAACAATGAATCCATCGGTTTTTTCGAGGGCCGGGTGGAGCGCTTCAAAACCCGGCTGTCCGTTCCCCACATGGGGTGGAACGGGATTCACCTCAAGCAGGATTCGCCGTTGATGGCAGGTATCAAAGAAGATGCCCGGTTTTATTTTGTGCACTCTTTTCACCTGATCCCCCATGATCCGGCCGTGGTTTTGACCACCACCACCTATGATTATGCGTTTGCCAGCGCCATTCAGCAGGGCAATATCATCGGCACCCAGTTTCATCCGGAAAAAAGCGGCAGGCACGGGATGCAGCTGCTGGAAAACTTTATCAGATTGTCGGAGTTCACCCCCCGGGGCCGGGTGGATATCCCGGGAAAAGCCCTGGCCAAACGGATCATCGCCTGCCTGGATGTCCGGTCCAATGACAGAGGAGATCTGGTGGTGACCAAGGGGGACCAGTATGATGTCAGGGAAAAAGCCGGCACCAACGGCAAGGGAAGTGTCCGGAACCTGGGCAAACCCGTGGATCTTGCCCGGCGGTATTATGAGGAAGGGGCCGATGAGATCACTTTTTTGAACATCACCGGGTTCCGGGATTTTCCTTTGGCAGACCTGCCCATGATAAAGGTGCTGGAAGAGACCTCACAGAATGTATTTGTGCCGTTGACCATCGGCGGCGGTATCAAGGATTATACCGACAGCCATGGCCGGCACTACACGGCCCTGGAAGTGGCGGACCGGTATTTCAGGTCCGGTGCGGACAAGATCTCCATCGGCAGTGATGCGGTGCACATTGCCAAAGCCTTTGTGGACACCGGCAGAAAAACCGGTAAAAGCGCTATTGAAGAAATTTCCCGGGTATACGGGGCCCAGGCCGTGGTGATTTCCATCGATCCCAGACGGGTGTGGGTGGCATCCCCTGACGGTCCCAACGGGGAAGCCTTCTGCTGGTACCAGTGCACGGTCCAGGGGGGCCGCACCGCCGTGGACCTGGATGCCGTGACCCTGGCCAGGGCCTGTGAAGCACTGGGGGCCGGTGAAATTCTGCTCAACTGCATCGACCGGGACGGTACCGGGGCCGGGTTTGACCTGGAACTGATCCAGGCCGTGAAACAGGCGGTGACCATTCCAGTGATCGCGTCTTCCGGTGCCGGGTGCGCGGCCCACTTCTCAGAGGTGTTCACGGAAACCGGAGCGGATGCGGCCCTGGCAGCCGGGATTTTTCACAGAAAAGAGGTCCCCATTGCCGATGTCAAGGTCCATCTTGCGGAACATAGGATACCGGTACGCCCGTCCTGAACCCCGGCCCACCGAGATGAGCGGCAGGTTTTATGCATCTGCCACTATCGTTCAAACACAAGAAACGCAAAATACCGGACATAATCGATATCCGGATTGTCAGGCGCCGGCACGTCATGAATCATCAGGATTTTGTACCATCCCCTGTCAGCCGTCAGCACTCAACTAACAGCTTTCATATTTTGTTGTGCCCGTCAGGGCATGGCTGTTATTCAGAATTCCAGGCGGACGCCGGCGGTGACAATCAGCCCCGGGGCAATGGTATCCTGTCGGCCCTGGCTGCGGAACATGGCATAATCTTCATCAAAAATATTTTCCGCATTCACAAAGGCGGTGACATGATCCACCAGTTTTCGTGACACAGATGCATCCACGGTAAAATACCCGTTTTCATTGAGGGTGTTTTCATTGTCAAAATAGATGTCACCATAATAATTGGCGGTCACGGACACGTTCAAGATCTTTGGATTGGTATACCGGAACCCGAAATGGGCGTTGTGCCGGGGGGCGTTGGACAGGTAGTTGCCCTCCAGGGCCGCGTTGTTGTCATCTTCTGTAATTTCAGACACATTGTAGGCATAATTGGCGAACAGGGTCAGTGCCCGGGTGGCATACCATTCCAGTTCTGCTTCAACCCCGTGGATATCCACCTCGCTGATATTGTCCAGAATATATTCATACCGGGTTTTGGTGCCGCCGGAAAATTTGGCGGTACCGGTGAGCCGGTCCCCGATGTAGTCTTTGGCAAAGGACTGGTAGAAGGTCAACCGGCCCCACAGGGCATCGGTGAGAAACCGTTCCACCCCGATGTCATAGGACCAGATCTCTTCGGGTCCCAGGTCGGGATTGGCTTCCCGGTAATAGGTGCCCCCGCCCCGGACATGGACCTTGTACATCTCGAACAGGCTGGGTGCCCGGAACCCCTTGCCGCCGGAGGCCCGCACCGTGGTTTTGTCATCCAGGTGCCAGGTGATGCCGGCTGTGGGAGAAAAACTGCCATCTGAACTGGAATCAAAGGTGTTGTCAAAAGCCGGCTTGCCTGCACTGCCGGTAGTGTCCCAGTTGGCACCGTCCGATGTCTCGACCCAGTCATACCGGGCACCGAGATTGACGATTACCCGCTCTTCCATAAACCGCAGATCCAGGTTGGCAAACGGGGAGACAAACTGCTGGCTGCCGTCTGCGCCGACCTTGCGTGTGCTCGCGACATAGATGTCGTCATAATCCCAGGAGGCCTGTTTGAACGCCGCTCCCAGGGTCAGGCCCATGGTGTCGCCCAAAGCCAGGGTTGTTTGAAGGTCCGCCCCCCAGACCGTGGCCGGCATCTCTTCCTGGCGCAGGAGCGTGGCAAAGTTGTCATTGGCCGAGTCCTGGAACGCGGTCTTGTCGGCACGGTTCAGGTACACCAGGCCCTTGACATCCGTGCCGCCGACCTTGCCGGTGTAATTGAGCCAGTATTGGTCCAGGGTCAGTTCATCATAGAAGAATTGCCGGCCTTTGCCGGTTTCATGGTCATAGTACAGGGCGGACAGGGAGAGATCCGAATCCGGTGTCAGATCATAATTCACCTTGCCCATCACCTTGCC
>JAIVHE010000231.1 GCA_020201255.1 Desulfobacteraceae bacterium | reverse complement strand
GGTCGGCCCTGGACCGGTCTGATGTGTCAAACAGGTCCTGCTGATACGTCCCGTTCCGGGTGAGGTGTAAAAAAATTACGCCGGCCTTGGTGTAGGCCCGGCCTTTGCAAAAAATCCGCTTCAGTGCGGTCCGGCCGTGGGCGAGCAGTGCAGGGGTATGGTTCAGGGCAGCTGGAAAGCTTATGGTATCTGAATTGTAGTAAAAGGATTCGGGCTTGAACCGGCTGGTGGTGACGTAAACGGTCATGGCCTCGGCATGGCTGCCCTGGGCCCGGAGCTTCTCCGCCCCCCGGGTGATGTAGGTGCTGACCGCTTCGGACAGGCTGTCAAACTCGGTCACCGGGGTTTTAAAAGATCTGGAGACGGAGATGGATTTTTTTGCCGGATCATCTGTTTCCAGATCATAGCAGGATTCTCCCTGCAGTTCCTTCTGGATCCGGACCCCGTTGATGCCCATCTTTTTTTTGAACCGGTCGATGTCGGCATCCCTGAAGTCCCGGGCCGTTTGGATGCCCCGCAGTTGAAGATACCGGGCATACCGCCGGCCGATCCCCCACACATCTTCGACAGGAGTCATCTCCAGGGCCCGGTCCCGGAACCGCGGATCTGTCAGATCCAGGACCCCCTCGGCTTTTTTTGATTTTTTGGCGATCCGGGCCGCCACCTTGGCCAAAGTCTTGGAAGGGGCCATGCCGATACTCACCGGGATACCGGTGTGCTGCTTGACTATCTGCCGGATCTGACGTCCATAGGCGGTCAGGTTGGTAAAGGCGAGCCGGTCCAGATTCAGAAACGCCTCGTCGATGGAATAGACCTCCATGGCCGGGGCAAAGGTGGAAAGGGTCTGCATCACCCGGCTGGACATGTCCCCGTACAGGGCATAATTGGATGAAAACACCTGGACATCATGCGAATCGATGAGATACCGGATCTTGAAGACCGGCACCCCCATGGTGATGCCCAGGGCTTTGGCCTCGTTGGAACGGGCCACGGCACACCCGTCATTGTTGGACAAGACAATCACGGGGCGGTTTTCCAGCGCTGGTTTGAACACCCGCTCGCAGGACACATAGAAATTGTTGCAGTCCACCAGGGCAAATACCGGCATATCACCCTCCCGCGTCATACCTTGTGGATCACATTGGTCACCACCCCCCAGATCTCGAACGCCATATCCGGCGTAATCTCGATGGGGGCGTACTGATCGTTCTCCGGTTCGAGAAACGGTGTGCCCGACCGGATTCTCAACCGCTTGACCGTGAGTTCCCCATCCACCACGGCAATGACGATTTTCTTGTCCACCGCCTCCAGGGACCGGTCCACAATCAGGATATCTCCGGGAAAAATACCGGCATCCATCATGGAGCTGCCGCTGACCCGGACAAAAAAGGTGGCGGCCGGGTGTTTGATCAGATGCTGGTTCAGATCCAGGCTGCCTTCAATATAGTCATCCGCCGGAGAGGGAAACCCGGCTTCGATGGATGTCATGTAAAGGGGCCGGCTGACCGGTGTGGAAAAATCCGGGGTGTACAATGTATTCATGGCTCTCTTTTCTGGTGACCCTGACGGGCGGTTTTGTTTTTTTGCCTTCATGCATACCCGTCTGTGCGTTATCTGTCAAGCGGTTCTGTCTGGCTGTCTGAGAGGGACTGCTTCTTTTGATTGTGTTCGTTCAGGGCCTGTGATATCGTGTGCAACCATATTTTTGTTCACTGACAAAAAGTCGGAGCCGGCCCGGACAATGCTGCTGGAAAGATCCGGTTGCTCCTTCAGAAGGATAGTTTATGTCTTTGATTCAGACCGTGGTTCTGGCTTTTCTCCAAGGGCTTACGGAATTTTTGCCGGTTTCAAGTTCCGCCCATCTTCTGCTGGTACCGGTTGTGACCGGATGGCAGGATCAGGGGCTTGCCTTTGACGTGGGGCTGCATGCAGGCAGCCGCCCGCCTGGCATGGGCAATCATTTTCGGCACCATCCCTGTGGGGCTTGCCGGGCTGCTGTTACGGGACATGGTGGCCGGAATTTTCCGCTCCCCCCTCGTCACCGCGGCCGGGCTGATCGGTTTCGGGCTTCTGCTGGGGTGGGCGGACTGGAAAAAAAAGGGCAACCGGTCCATCCGACAGCTGGGCTGGCGGGATGTATTTTTCATTGGATCCGCCCAGGCCCTGGCTCTGATCCCCGGCACATCCCGGTCGGGGATTACCATTACCGCAGGGCTGATGGCGGGTTTTTCCCGGGAAGCCGCAGCCCGGTTTTCCTTTCTGCTGTCCATTCCGGTGATCACTCTGGCCGGCATACTGGAAACCAGAACCCTCATGCAGGCGGGGACATCAGCTGTTGACTGGACGACCCTTGTCCTGGGAACGCTTCTTTCCGGCATCACCGCGTTCACCTGCATTCACTATTTTCTTTCCTTTATCCGCCGCATCGGGATGCAGCCCTTTGTCATATACCGGATTCTGCTGGGATGCCTGCTGCTGCTTCTGTATCTATAAAAAAATATCTCAAAAAATAAATCCGGCTCACTTCTGCTGGATAAGGGAAATCTTTTTCACAGCCGATCAGAAACATCTGTTTCGTATCCGGGTCAAACCCCATCACCCCCATGTCCGTGATCACCTTGTCCGGCCCGCCGGGCGGCAGACCCGCCTTTTCCCGGCCCTCGGGCCCGTCCAGAAACCCGGGACTGGTGAGGTAGTCCAGTTTTTTCTTGAATTTGCGCTTTTCCATCTTCATGAAGATGATGCTGCGGGAGACGAACGAAGCCACGTCACATGCGCCGCCGCTGCCGGAAAACCTCACGGTCGGGGCCTCATACTCCCCGATCACCGTGGAGTTGAGGTTCCCGTAGATATCGATCTGGGCCGCCCCTAAAATGCCTACGATCCTGGCGCCTGTCATGGGGTTCTGCATGGTGCAGAAGGCTTCCATAAGGCCGCCGTTGGCAGAGGTATGGTACATGATCCGGGGATCTGCCACCGCCAGGGGAATATCTTCCAGCTTGGAATCAATAGCGCCGGTTTCAAAGAAAATGACGCTGTCCGGGGCATTGATATTTTTGGCAGCCATGGCTGCCAGCATTGATATGCCGGTGCCGCAGAAAACGATATCCCCGTTTTTGATCTCCCGGGCCGCACAGATGGTCATCAATTCCCGTAATGTATAGTCCATATTTTTTTCCTTATTTTCGATCCAGATTCTTGGCATATCCTCTGTTTTTGTCCGCCAGAATGGATTCCATGCGGCCTCTGCCCATCTTGTCCAGCAGGTGGGTATGGGTAGGACAGTCAAAGACATACGCTGCAAGATACTGCTGATATGCATCATCATCTTTTGCGGCCAGGGCATAGGCGTTCATATAGGCCGCATCATAGTCATAATATTTGAAACAGGCGGTGGGATAGGCACCAAACGGGACCTTCACCACCGCGTCCGCGTGAATGAACGGGATCTGGTTTCTGTCCGGATCGGTTTTGAGGTAATCATCATCCAGCAGTTCCTCACAGGTGATGATCAATGTCTTTGCCGCCTTGGCCTGTTCCACATCGGCAAATGTCAGTCCTTCGATGCGGCAGTTGCCCTGAAAATCCGCCATTTGCACATGAATAATGGTCACATCAGGGATGATAGCCGGCACCAGCACCACTTTTTTGGTTTCGCACCACCCGTCAAAGGGGTTGTCCATCACCACCAGTTTCTGGTTGGGTATCCGGTCCTGCTGTTTTCTGAATTCTTCGGGAAACCCCCACTTG
>JAIVHE010000540.1 GCA_020201255.1 Desulfobacteraceae bacterium | reverse complement strand
CTAGGATGCAGTCGGCAGCGGCCAGGGTCTGTTCGGTCAAAGGCGTGCTGGTGAGGCCGAAGTCGTATTTGCGGCCGGGGCGCAGGGCCGGGATGTGGGGGTCGTTGTAGGTGATCCTGGCCCCTTTTTCCATGAGCAGTTCCATGAGCTTGTAGGACGGGGATTCTCTGTCATCATCCACGTTTTTCTTGTAGGCGGCGCCCAGGACCAGGACGTTGGCGCCTTTGAGGGCTTTGCCCTGGTCGTTGAGGGCTTCCATGACCCGCTGGACCACAAAGTACGGCATGGAGGTGTTCACCTCACCGGCCAGTTCGATGAACCGGGTGGAGATGTCGTATTCTCTGGCCTTGGAGGTCAGGTAAAACGGGTCGATGGGGATGCAGTGGCCGCCCAGGCCGGGGCCGGGGAAAAAGGGCATGAACCCGAAGGGCTTTGTGGCGGCGGCCCGGATCACTTCGTGGACGTCTATGCCCATGCGCAGGCACAGCACCTTCATCTCGTTGACCAGGGCGATGTTCACGCTGCGGAAGATGTTTTCCAGCAGCTTGGACATTTCCGCGGCCCGGGAAAAGTCGGTGGTGGCGGAAAATCCGGCCTTGACGGCATGGGCGATGCGGTCTGCCGGGTGTTTTCCTGGGTTTTGCGGCAGGCAACCACAATCCTCACAATTCCTTAACCATGGCCCCGAGCTGCATCCGCCAGTGCACCGGTGTCATCCCCAGTTTCTGCTAGAAGGATGATTTATCCAACACACTGTACATAGGCCTTTTGGCGGGGGTTGGATATTGAAACGATGCAACCGGCAGGATGGGAATGGCTCGTTCAAGAAGCGTTGCCCGGAGGCCCTCTTCCTGGATGGCCACGGCAAAATCATACCAGGAGGCCACCCCGGCATCGGTCCAGTGGAATATGCCCTGAATGTTTTTATCCAGGGCTGTCCAGACGGCCCGGGTCAGGCCATGGGCCCAGGTGGGGGTGCTGATCTGCTCGTCTATCTCTTTGATTTCCGGTTTTTCCTGCATGAGCCTGAGCATGGTTTTGACAAAATTACTGCCGTGGGACGAATAGAGCCAGGCTGTCCGGATGATCAAGAATTCGTCCAGGGTGTCGCGAACAGCCTGCTCCCCTGCCAGCTTTGTTTTGCCGTATACTGATTCCGGATCAGGCGTGTCATCGGGCTGGTAGGGTTTGTAATGGCGGCCGCCGGTCACAAGCCAGCGTAAGGGCTTGTGAGAGGATAGAGATGAGAGATTAGAGGGTTGATCTGATTTATCCATTAGATTAGTAAGCCTTTTGGTTCTTTTGATTTTGGACGGATTTTCTTAAACCGGTAATTATTCTGCTCAATTCTTCTGTCTCCTGTTTCAACTGCTGAAAGTTATCAGAATCAAGTTAGTTGACGTCATAAGCGACATAGAGCTGAGAACGAACTTCGGCACAGGAGCCTTTGGCAATGACCAGGAACTGGTGGAATTCGGCCCGGCCGCCCCGGTCGTATCCTTCGGCAATGTTGGACATGATGGATACCGCAGCCCGACGTATCTGATCCTTCAACCCGAAATCCCTGGCAAAGTCCCCTTCCCCTGTCACCTGATAAATATTTCTGGTCAACTCCCTGGCCTTTTGCCACGCAACCAACCCTTCAAACCCCGCCACACCTTCCTCCTATCCTCTATCCTCTCACTTCTCACCACCACTCTCAATTTTTACAGTCAAAGTAATCACAAAACGCTACATGATAGTCCTGAAAACATTTTTTTTTAAGCGTCCCATATTTTTTTAAAACAACATCTTTTGATACAACAAATGTCTTTCGTATTATTAATTTTGATGTTTTGGGGATACTTCCATGTTCAAAACCATCATTGTCCAGAATAACTTCCCCTGATCTTAAGTTAGCAATTTTACTGCTTATTGGAACAGCAATAAAATCATTATACGGCAGGTTGTTCTTGAAAACCAAAACTGGTCTTTTTTTGGAACTTTTCAAATCGCTGAAATAAAATTCACATAACACTACATCGGCAACATCTATATCCATATGGCATCCTCTGAAGAATCCAGCCATTCCTCAATAGTACCGGCAGAATGATTCGAAAATAAGGTCACGTCACTATCATGAATGGTGTCATTCCGGACATGAGTCAAAGGAAAGACC
>JAIVHE010000230.1 GCA_020201255.1 Desulfobacteraceae bacterium | reverse complement strand
GGAAATGCCTTCATGCTTTTTGAGCACTGCCTGAAGCTTCAAGGACAGTTCCTGCTCATCAATGGCCATGTCAGAACCGGTCAACAACTTGGTAAGGTTCATGGCCGTGGCATACTGGCCGGGGTGGTATTTTTGCTCATGAACCCGCACATCAAAGGGATTGATACGTCCCATGAGGGTTTCAATGGCAAAGGCGGCGATGATGTCCGAGTTTTTCAATGTGTTGGTGGCCTCGGTAATCACGGTGCAGGCCAGTCCCACCATGGCTGAGGTGCCGTTGATAAGGGACAGGCCCTCTTTGGCATTCAGGTACATCAGTTCCACACCGGCTGCATCCATGGCTGCTTTGCCGGGCATGACCTCCCCTTTATACCGGGCTTTCCATTCGCCGAATCCCACGGCGGCAATGCACCCCAAGGGTCCCAGATCCCCGCTGGTGCCCAGAGAACCTTTTCTGGGAATCAACGGAAACACCTGTTTGTTGATCATATCCAGGTAAATTTTCAGGTTTTTTTCCTTGATGCCCGAATAGCCCCGGCACAGGGAATTGGCCCGGGCAATCATGAAAATTCTCACCAGGGTGTCTTCAAACGGTTTTCCCACCTGGGTGGTGATGCTTCTCACCAGGTTTTTTTGAAAATCATTGTCTCTTTCCTTGGGCAAGAGATGGTCCACAAGCCCGCCGCAACTGGTATTCACCCCGTAAATGCAGCGTTCCTCATTGGCCCATTTGTCCACAAGCGCACGGCACTCTCTGATCTTGGGCCAGTTGTCTTCTTTTACTTCCACCTGCATGGACAGGTCATTGCCCGCCTGCATCAGTTCTTCAATGGTCAGTGTATACCCGTCCAGAATAAGGCGATTGTCTTTGATCGGCATGGTATCCTCCCTCATAAAATTATGTTGTTGATTGTAATATTAATTTCCAGGAAAAAACCCACAAGCGTCTGAGCAGTCAAGATGGTACCAGATAGAAACCGAAAATCTGATTTTCCCTGCATCAAGGGTAGTCAGATCCCCATTTCTTTGTCAAGAACTATTTTTAATTTTATAAGGAAAAAACAAAGATTGTGACGTGATTATTTGATGATAATTCGGTTAAAGGCTTATTTTCTAAGTTTTTTTGTATCAAAAGCCTTATTTTAATTATCATTTTTCAGATAATGTTCCAGGATTTCGCCCAGCTGGTCAAGACAGCCTCCGTAAAAATGATCGCATCCCGGGATGATGTGAAATTCAGGGCTGATTTTCCAGCGATGTATGTGGGCCTGAACCATATCAGGCGGTGCAATGTCATCTTCCTGCCCGGTGATTATCAATCCTGTGGACAGAAGGGTTTCAATATCGTCAAAAGAAAGGAATCCCACTGGCGGGGAAACCATTACATGGTCTTTAATATCGTATCCCTGTGACACCACGGATGCATTGATTCTGGCCCCAAAGGAATACCCGGCCAGAAAAAGGGTCTGTATTCCCAGATTTTTGAGAAATGCCAGGGTTGCTGTGACATCGGTCTGTTCCCCCTGGCCATTGTCATACATACCCGTACTGCCGGCAGTACCCCTGAAATTGAACCGCAGGGTGGTAAATCCTTTTCGGGCAAAACTTTTGGTCATCTGGAGTACCACGGGGTTGTCCATATTACCGCCGTACAGAGGATGGGGGTGGGTGATCACAACTGCCCGGCCGGCAGAAGTCTTGTCCAGCATGGCCTGGAGGCGGATGGTGTTGTTTTTTATGACAATGGCTTCTTCCATAGTATTTTCCCGAAATATTCTGGTACTGGTGTGGGTTTCACCCTGCCGTGGATTTGAATTCCGGATGAAACTGACACCCGAGATACCAGGGATGATCAGCCAGCTCAACGATTTCCACCAGTTCATGGTCCGGGGATGTGCCGGAAATAATCAAACCGGCCTTTTCCAGCCGTTCCTTGTATGCGTTATTGAACTCATACCGGTGGCGGTGGCGCTCAAAAATATGGTCCTGCTTATAGGCATTGTGGGCAAAGGTATCAGGCACCAGGTGGCAGGGATAGGCACCCAGGCGCATGGTGCCGCCCTTGTCTGATGTTTCATCCCGTTTTTCCACATGCCCGGTCTGTTCATCCACCCATTCCTTCATCAGATAAATGACCGGAAAAGGGGTATCCGGATCAAACTCTTCCCCATGGGCATCTTCCATGCCGGCCAGGTTTCTGGCCACCTCGATCACGGCCATGTGCATGCCCAGACAGATACCGAAATAGGGGACCTTGTTTTCTCTGGCATATCCGGCAGCCAGGATTTTGCCTTCAATCCCCCGGGATCCAAATCCACCCGGCACCAGGATGCCGTCACTGGCAGACAGAATTTCCCCCACATTTTTTTGTGTCAGGGTGGTGGAATCCACAAACTGCAGATGTACCTTTGCTTCATTGGAAATACCGCCATGGGTCAGGGCTTCGTTCAGGCTTTTGTAACTTTCCGTCAGGTCCACATATTTCCCCACAATGGCAATGTTTACACAGAACCTTGGATTTTTGAGCTTTTCCACCATCTCCCGCCATTCATCCAGCCTGGGGGAACGTGCCCAGATATTAAGTTTCTTTAATATCTTGGTACCTAAGCCTTCTTTGTTATACACCAGGGGAACATCATAGATGCAGTCCACATCCTTTGCCGTAAAAACCGCATCCGGCTCCACATTACAAAAAAGCGAGATCTTGTCTTTGATCTCCTGGGTCAGGTAGTGTTCGGTTCTGCACAGCAGTATATCCGGCTGGATGCCGATGCTGCGAAGCTCCTTGACACTGTGCTGGGTGGGTTTTGTTTTCACTTCACAGGCAGTCTTGATATAGGGTACCAGGGTCAGGTGGATATAAATTACATTGGATGCACCTGCATCCGCCTTGAACTGCCGGATCGCCTCCAGAAAGGGCAGAGACTCGATATCTCCGATAGTGCCGCCGATTTCCACGATCACCACATCCACGTCATTGGCAACCAGGCAGATACTCTGCTTGATTTCATCGGTGATATGCGGGATCACCTGAACCGTGCCGCCGAGGTATTCTCCCTTTCTTTCCTTGGTAATGACCTGGTGGTAGATTTTACCGGTGGTAAAATTATTGTTTTTCCCCAGTTTTGCATTGGTAAACCGTTCATAATGTCCCAGGTCCAGATCGGTTTCTGCCCCATCGTCGGTAACAAACACCTCTCCATGCTGAAATGGATTCATGGTACCGGGATCAACATTGATATAAGGATCCAGTTTCTGAATGGTGACAGTCAGTCCCCGGCTTTCCAAAAGCATGCCGATGGCGGCTGATGCCAGACCTTTGCCCAAAGATGACAATACCCCGCCGGTAACAAAAATATATTTGGTGTTTTCAGCCATGAATTCTCCGCTTTGTTATTTACATAAAAAGAATGTTGGGAAAAGAAGCACTATCCCCCAGTTGTTCTTCAATTCGGATCAACTGGTTATATTTTGCCACCCGGTCGCTTCTGGACATGGAACCGGTTTTAATCTGGCCGGCATTCACCCCCACCGCCAGGTCCGCAATAAAGGTATCTTCGGTTTCTCCTGATCTGTGGGATATCACCGTGGTGTATCCGGATTCTTTGGCCATATGAATGGTATCCAGCGTTTCGGTCACCGTACCGATCTGGTTCAGTTTGATCAGAATGGAATTGGCGATACCGGCTTCTATCCCTTTTTTGAAAATATCCGGATTGGTGACAAATATATCATCCCCCACGATCTGGATATGGTCACCCAGCCTGTCGGTCATGCGTACCCATGCCTCCCAGTCATCTTCTGCCAGGCCGTCTTCAATGGAGTACAGCGGATATTTTTCAATCAGGCCCTGGTAATAATCGATCAAATCATCGGCGGACAGTTCTTTTTTTTCTGACAAAAACTGATATTTTCCATCCTTGTAAAATTCGGAGGCTGCCGCATCCAGGGCAATACCGATATCTTT
>JAIVHE010000229.1 GCA_020201255.1 Desulfobacteraceae bacterium | reverse complement strand
GCCCCGGCTTCAGCCCGGCAATATCAAATACGTCAACCACTATTTCCAACCATGGGCCTTGCTTTTATAGTATGCCAATCCAGTAACGAGGCTTCTGCTACTGGTGCATGATAGTATTAATTGATTTTAATTGGGGTCTGACCCCATTTAATTCGAGGGTATCCGCCATTTTTCGGATGTGGGCAGATGCCTGCTGCCGGTCATGGGATGAGAATTCGGCAAATTTTGATTCCAACAATGAAATAATGGGAAGAATGGCTTCACCAATAATGATATATTCTCTGATCGTTGCGCTATAGGTTTTTCGATCCGATGCAAAACCATCGAAGCTGCCAATGTCGGAAACATAGCTTTCAATGGCCTCGATGGATTCCAATATATCATCAATGTGCATTTTTAAATCGCGGTTAGATTTAGACATAGATGATTTCTTTTAAAATGTATTGTTTGGCAACTGGTTTCAGGGTACTTTCAATACCTAAATCGACTCTGGTTTTAAAGTGTTCTTCCAGATGCCTTTTGAGCCCGAAAAAACTTCTAAATTTATTTTTAGATTCGATTTCAACAGCAATATCGATATCGCTTTCTTCTTTTGCTTCGCCTCTGGCGTAGCTTCCAAAAAGACCTATACGGGTAACACCATATCTTTCATAGAATTCTTGTTTGTGTGAACCCAAAAAGGATAAAATTTCCTGCTTTTCCATCAGTCCTCTTTAAATCGAATTGTAAACTATTTGATGTTTTTGAATCATTGTATCAAATGTGAAGTTTTCCAGGAAGCGGTTTCTGATGTTTTTTCCCAGGATGTGTCTTTTTTGGGGGGTTCAGCATACTGTGACTTGTGACTCTCTTGACCCTGGGGCTATCAGACCCAAGAAGCCCCCAATAAGGCCGAAGGTCATCCCTGTGGGATAGCGGCAGCTTAGTGGCGGAAGTAGTCACTCAAATGGGTTCATGATGTTCAGGTTTGAAATATTTGAAAAATCATCAACATCCCTTGTGATCAAACAAAGATTATTTAAGATCGCAGTTGAAGCTATTATTGCATCTGGTAACTTGATCCGTTTATTTTTTCGAATTTGAATAACTCCTTCAGCAATTTCCTGATCAACGAAATACATGTGAAAAGCGGACAAGAAGTCATAGATAAATCTTTCTTCAGATTTATCGGAGAAATTATAACCAAGGATTTCCATATAAGTTATCACCGAGATGCTGAGAGTATTAAATTGGTCAGCAACGTCCAGATTCAGCTCTCTTCTTGACAAATAGATGATTACATTGCTGTCCAACAATGCGTTCTTACCAATCATTACGTGTTTCTCTCTGCCAGACAACGGGATCAATTATTGAACTGAAAGGCTTCTTACCCTTGTAAGCTTTTAATATCTTTTCGAGCTCTTTTTTCAATTTTTTGGATTTCACGGGTTTGATGGAAATTTCAAGAGGTATGTTTGTAAATTCAGGAGGTATATTCACAAAAGGCATTACATTTTTTCCATTCATGATAATTTTAAATTCTTCCATATGTTTTCCTCCTCTAAATCTAAAATAGCCACTATACCAATGTTATTATTGAACAAAGTCACTCAGGCACAAAGTCTTTTCATCATGATAAACAGAAATGGTAACCCTGTCAATATAAGGGTTCAGGAATGGGCTGCGCCGGCAGATATGGTTTGATAGATCGACGTAGTGGCCTCCCAAGTATGGTGCGTGGCTTGACCCACTGGCTGCCGGACACCACACGCCTTCCGGATGCCCCCCTGAACCAGGCATCAAGGCACCAGACAGCAGTGCCGGTGTTGGATGCCGCAATTTTATTGGCGCGCAGGGCCATGAAGTCCCGGGTGTTGACCGGTTCGTCAAACAGCCAGGGTGCGCCGCTGATGTTGCCGTTTTCCCGGTAGTATCAAATACGTCAACCACTATTTCCAACCATGGGCCTTGCTTTTATAGTATGCCAATCCAGTAACGAGGCTTCTGCTTCTGGTGCATGACAGTATTAATTGATTTTAATTGGGGTCTGACCCCATTTAATTCCTCGACTTTACTGTTCGCTGTCTGCCAGCAGATGCAACGGGATGTCCACCGGCTCATTGCGCAATATTTTTCTGACCAGATCAATGTCAATATTGGCAATCTGGGCAATCATTTCTTCTGATAAT
>JAIVHE010000321.1 GCA_020201255.1 Desulfobacteraceae bacterium | reverse complement strand
GGGCAGGGCCGATGATGTGATCAAATCATCGGATTTCCGCATCGGACCCTTTGAAGTGGAAAGCGCCCTGGTGGAACATCCGGCCGTGGCGGAAGCTGCTGTTGTCGGTGCCCCCGATCCCCACCGGTACCAGCTGGTAAAGGCCTATGTTATCCTGAATCAGGGGGTTGCACCGAACCGGGACCTGGCCCTGGAATTGTTCAGGCACACCACCAATATTCTGGCAAAATTCAAAATTCCCAGAATTATTGAGTTTGTCACCGAAGTTCCCAAGACCATCTCCGGAAAGATCCGGCGCATTGAACTGCGGGCCATGGAAGTCTCCAAATCAGACAGAACCGCAGATCATGAACCCTTTGATCATGGAAAGATCACCGAATATTTTTACTGGGATTTTCCCGAGCTGAGCTCCAGAAACAAGGGATAGGATGCGATCCTGCCGAACCGATGCCCGGCACCAGCCCTGACAGTAACGCTGGTGCCTGACAGTAACGCTGGTGGGTTGTGACCGCCAGGGCATGAGCGGAAATGAACCGTCCGTGAAAATTTGTGTCAGGCAAAGGGCATTTCCACTTCAATTTCCCCGCTGCCGGTGCGGATGAATTTGGCATCCGGGTACCGCTTCTGGAAAACCTTGAGCATTTTGCGGTTTTCCGCCAGCACCGTGGCAATGAAACGGGTGTAGTTGTTTTCTTTTGCAATGCCTTCCAAAGCCTGCAGTAAAAAAGAGCCGATGCCTTTGCCGTGGAATTCCTCTTTCACTAGAAAGGCCACTTCTGCTGCATCTTCGGTGGCTTCGGCATAGGAGCCGATGGCCACGATCTGTTTGCGCTGTCCCACCTGCATCAGGCCGATCAGGGTCATGTTCCTGCGGTAGTCCACTTCCGCCCACTGCTGCTGGAGCATTTCCCGTGAAAACACTTTGCGTTTGTTGAAAAACCGGTAGTAGATGGAATCGTCCTGAAGGGAATAGTAAAAATGCCGGGACTCAAATTCATCCGAAGGCAGCAGGGGCCGAAAATTGATATCCTTGCCGCTGGAAAGCTTCAGCGTATAGTGGTAGGAATCTAAAAACATCAGATCCTGGCTGGTGGGAGGCACCTGGTCCGGAAAAATATAATGGCGTTTTTTGGCTTCTTCGATCAATTCTTTCCGGAACTTGGGATGGGCGATTTGGGCCAGCTCCATGACCCGTTGATAAATGCTTTTGCGCCGCATCTCCGCAATGCCGTATTCGGTGACAATGATATCAATGTCACCTCTGGTGGTGGCCACGCCGGCCCCTTCGCTCAAATGGGGAACAATGCGCGACACTTCCCCGTTCTGGGCGGTTGAAGGAATGATAATAATGGAAAATCCACCTTCGGACATGGCGGATCCCCGGATGAAATCCACCTGGTCTCCAATGCCGCTGTAAAACAGATACCCCTTGGAGTCGGTACACACCTGGCCGGTGAGATCCACTTCCAGAGCGGAGCTGATGGAGATGAGCCGGTCATTTTTGGCAATGACATTGGGGTCGTTGACAAATCCCGATGACTTGAAATAGAACATGGGATTGTTGTCCACATAATCATACAGGGCTTTGGAGCCCATGCACAAAGATGCCACCACCCGGTCGGGCAGATAGTTTTTCTTTCTGTTGGTGATTACTTTTTTTTCAAACAGGGGCAGCAGACCGTCGGTGATGACCTGGGTGTGGATGCCCAGATCTTTTTTGTCGGCAAGATAGGGTACCACCGCATCGGGCAGATGACCGAATCCGATCTGGAGGGTGGCACCGTCATCCACCAGCATGTTGACATAATGGCCGATACGTTCTATCACTTTTTGGTTTTTCTGGCTGGGCAATGACTCCAGCAACGGTTCTTCATATTCCACCAGATAGTCGATTTCATCCACATGCACCACTGAGTCCCCCCAGGTTCGGGGCATCTGAGGATTGACCTGGGCGATGACCATATCGGCATTTTTCATGCCTGACAGGGTGATGTCCACAGAGATGCCAAGGGAACAATATCCGTGCTTGTCCGGGGGACAGACCTGAATCAGGGCCACATCCAGCCCGATTTCACGGTGCTCGAAAATTTTGGGGATCTGGGACAGGTAGACCGGAATATAATCAATTTTTCCTTCAAAGGCAGACTGGCGCATGAGAAGCGAAATAAAGAACAGTTTGATGGAAAACCGGGACAAAAATTTTTCATCATGGACATATCTGGACAAAGATGAGGAAAGCATCTGATAAATCACTATATCCTGGGTGCTGATGTTTTCCACCATGGCCTTTATCAGGCGCTGGGGTTCACCGCATCCGGTGCCGATGAACACCCGGCTGCCGTTTTTAATCTTTTTGACGCTCTCTTCCGGGGTCAATAGTTTTTCCGGGCATACGTCCCTTAGATTCATGAATGTGTTTCTCCTTTTACAACATAGGCATAATTTTGCATCATTGGTTTTGATGACCAGCCGGGTTTCGTTTTCCGTCTGCACCTGGTTGTCCCAGGTATAGATACTGACAACCGGGTTCATCTGCACACAGGCAGCCAGTTTTTTGGCAACAATTTCGGATGCCAGTTCTTTGGCTTCTGTTTCACTGCCGCAGGTGACAAGGACCATGCAATAAGACATACTGCCTCCTTTACAATAACAATCATGGCCTGGGAGACCACAACAAACAATGAAAGTATAAGCAGCCAACCGTCAGGTAATAGCGTAAACCTTAAACCTTAACACTTAAAACTTAACACTTAACACTTTCATATAAACCGCATGACCTGCGGGGCAAAATCCAGGGTGGCAAAATAATCCGCCATGGTTTCGGCCCGCCGGATGAGAGCAACACTGCCATCCTTTTGTAACATAAGTTCCTTGGGGCGTAAATGGCCGTTGTAGTTGAATCCCATGGAGTGGCCGTGGGCACCGGTGTCATGGATGACCAGAATATCGCCTTCACAGGTTTTCGGCAGCGGCCGCTGGATGGCAAATTTGTCATTGTTTTCGCACAAAGCCCCCACCACGTCTACTGGTCCGGATACCGGCAGATGGTCTTTTCCATGGACATGCACATGGTGGTAGGCACCATACATCCCCGGCCGCATCAGGGCTGCCATGGAAGCATCCACCCCCACATAATCCCTGTAGATCTGCTTGTGATTGATGACGCTGGTGACCAGGACCCCGTGGGGGCCTGTAATGTAACGGCCGCTTTCCATATACAGCCCGGGAACCCAGCTATGTTTTTCTTTGAATTTTTCCAAAGATTTTCTGATGCCCAGGGCCATGGCGGCCAGATCAAAAGGCTGGTCATTCGGGGAATAGGGGATGCCCAATCCCCCGCCGATGTTGATGAATTCAAAACGGATGCCCAGGTGTTGTAAAAGGTCTGTGACGATATCCAGCAGCATGTCGGCGGTTTCCACCATGTAGGCATAATTGCGCTCATTGGATGCCAGCATGGTGTGGATGCCGAACCGCTTGACCCCCATCTGGATGGCTTTTTCATAGGCTGCCTGGATCTGGTCATGGCTAACCCCGAATTTGGCTTCCACAGGGCTGCCTATGATATGGTTGCCCGACCGTCCGGGGCCGGGATTGTATCTGAAGCAGATCACATCAGGGATTGCCGGCAGTTTTGAAATCAATGAGATGTCATCGAGGTTGAGGATGCATCCGCCATGACCCATGGCTTGGGTAAACTGGGCGAGACTGGTATTGTTGGATGTGAACATGATATCGTTTCCCTTTGCCCCGATTTTCCGGGACAGGGCCAGCTCAGGAACGGAACTGCAGTCGAATCCGAATCCTTTTTTGTGAAGAATTTCCATGATGTGTGGATTGGGCAGGGCTTTTACCGCAAAGTACTCTTTGAAACCTTCAATGGGAGTAAAAACGGAGTTGAGGGTGTCGCAGGTATCACAGATGCCTGTTTCATCATAGATATGAAACGGGGTGCCAAAGGTGTCGACAATATCGGGTAAAATAGGGGAGAGTCTTTTTGAAAAGGAATGTGACATGGGCATGAAAAAATGTTCCTTATACCTTTCTATATATGAAAGCTGTTAGCTTTTAGCTGTTAGCTTTTAGTACGCAATTATTCGTTTCCAGTAAACAAAATTTTCCCTGCTGTTATCATTGGCAAACGCTTTCATACTTTGTTGTGCCCGCCAGGGCATGGGTGTTTATATGAAAGCCGTCAGCTAAAAGCTAACAGCTAACCGCTAACAGCTAAAAGCTAACCGCTAAAAGCTAACCGCTGTCAGCCGGGGCCAGCATGATTTTGGCGCTTTCTTTAAAGGTTGAAAGCACGATGTGTGTTCGAGTGGACACAACCGCCTCTATACTGTTGATCCGGGTGAGCAAAACAGTTTCAAGCTCTTTGTTGTCCGCCACCCTGAGCTTGGCCACAAGACAGTCTCCGCCTGCCAGATAATGGACCTCCTGGACCTGGTCAATGGCAGACAGGGTGCGGCCGGTCCGGTCAAAACAGGCAGGATCGGAAACCTGTATGTGTACAAATGCCACCATGGCACAACCGAACATTTCCGGGTTGAGCCGGACTTCATATCCCTGTATAATACCCGATGCCTCCAGTTTCTTGATACGTTCCAGAACAGCTGATGGTGCCATGCCAACTGCTCTGGCCACTTCAACATTGGGAATCCGTGCCTTTTTTTGAAGGATCTGCAAAATTTGCAAGTCGGTTTTGTCCATGGACTCTGAATCCGTTCATATGGGTTTGTTGGGATATTTTCTGTATAATATTCATATTTTTTTCTTATGTCAAGAATAATAATGGTAATAAATAGTTTTTTTTAGAATTATATTCTTTTGAGGTCAGAAGTTACCCTTTTTGCCTTTTTTTGTTTTTTCAGATATGAAAATTGTTTTTTGCAGACATGAAAACATGAACATTTTTTTTTCAGACATTTTTTTTCAGACATAGAAAAGTGAAAAAGTACTTATATAATCCTGTGTTCTCACCTTCCAGATGTAAAAAAGGTACCTTCTGACCCCAATTTTGATGTATTGTGATTTTTATTGATAAAACCATTGCTTTCATATACATTTACAGGGAAATTAACAGATAGGCTATAAACAGGTTGATAAAACAATACAATGATTGACGATACCATTAAGATCCTGGTGGTGGATGATGAAGAAGGCATCCGGGATGTCACCGAAGGATATTTTCAAAAAAAGGGATATGAGGTATATACCGCTGAAAACGGAGCACAGGCCCTTGACATTATCAACCGGATCAACATTTCCTGTATTTTCACAGATATCAATATGCCGGTGATGGACGGTCTTGAACTGGCTGAAAGAATACGACTGATTGAAAACACCCTTCCCGTGGTGGTGATGACCGGATATCCCTCTTTGGAAAATTCCATTCAAACCCTGAAAAACGGGGTCGTGGATTATCTTATAAAACCGGTGAATTTAGAGCAGATGGAGTTAACATTAAAGCGGATTTTGCGCGAACGGGAGTTGTTTGTGGAAAATCTGATCCTCAAGGAAGAGGTGGCCCGCAAAGTCAGGCTCCAGGAATTGAATGATCAGTTGATCAAACGCGTGGAGGAAGTCAATACGTTGAACCGGGTGATGGAAGATTTTTCATCCATAGATTCAAGTTATGGTATTTTCAACAAGGTGGCGGATCTGGGGGTGGAAGAGCTTACGGCTGACAGGGCTTTTTTCCATATATTTTCAGAACAGGATCTTTCCCTGGTCCTCGTGGCTGAATCTTCTTCACACTATACCAGTGATACCATTGTCAGCGGGTTTAGAAAAGATATCCCTGAAAAAATCAAAGCCTATATCACAGAATCTCTTATGACCGATGACAATCCCTGCCTGGTGTCGGAATCAAAAGAAATCAGTGAGCTGGGTGAACCTGTGAACTCGTTTATGGTGGTTCCCTTGAAAATACGGGAAAAAATTTTCGGGGTGGCCTCTGCTTTTATTTTTCAAGAAGACCGGTTTTTCAGTGAAAAAGATATTTATTACCTGCATTTTATCACCCAGAAAGCTGCTTCCGCCATAGAGAATATTGCCCTGTATGAAAATATTTATGAAAATTTGTTTTCCACCCTGTTTGCGTTTGTTACGGCCCTTGAGGTCCGGGATCTTTACACGCGCAAGCATTCCACCCGGGTGGCCGGGTATGCCCATATGATTGCCGAAGAGATGGGCTGTTCTGATGAAGAACTGGATGTGATACATTTTGCCGGCAGTCTCCATGATATCGGCAAGATCGGTATCAGAGACGATATTTTGCTCAAACCCGGACGGCTTACAGATGAAGAATATGAAAAAATAAAAGAGCACCCGGTCATCGGGGCTGATATCATCAGCAAACTGGGATTGTGGGACCGGGAAATGGAGATCATTCGTCATCACCACGAACGGTTTGACGGCAAAGGATATCCTGACGGACTCAAAGGCGAGGCCATCCCTAAGCTGGCCAGAATAATGTCTGTGGCTGATTGTTACGATGCCATGGCATCCGACCGGTCATACCGCAATAAAATGGAAAAAGGTCTTGTGCTGAAAATCATACGCAAAAATGCAGGTACCCAGTTTGATCCACAGGTGGTGGAGGCTTTTTTGCGGGTTTCCGAGCAGGAGTTTCCCGATGATTTTTAATGGGTTGAGCACCGATGTAAAATATGGTAATTTAATGCGAATAACCCTATGATACAGATACAAGGGAGTGATATTGCCATGACCGTTTTACATCATGATGACAGGCGAAGGCATACCAGGGTGGTTTTTGCCACTGATATTCAGATAATATTGGAGATTGATGATAAACAGGTGACATTGGAAGGCAGTTCAAAAGACCTGAGCCTGAAAGGTATTTTTGTCACCACAGACAAACCCTTTGCTCCGGGCACCCGGTGCGTTGTAAAAATCCGGCTCACCGGCACCAGCGAGAAAATTGAACTGGTCATGAAGGCCACTGTGGCCCGGCAGGCCCGCAATGGTATCGGGATTATTTTTGATTCCATGGATGTAGAAACCTATTCCCATTTGAAAAATATTGTGCGATACAATCAGGTGGAAAATATCGGCTGAAAGGAAATCCAGAGCCACAGTGTTTTTTTTTGAAACCAAGGGTGGAAAAGTTATTGTCGGCATCTGTTGTAAGATATAGCAAAGGGGTTTTAATCCATATAAGGAGGGAAATGTGGCAATGGACACATCCATCAAGGTTCTGATTATTGACGATTTTGCAACCATGCGCCGTATTTTGAAAAATATCTTGAAGCAGCTGGGGTTTCGGAATCTGGTGGAAGCGGATGATGGGACAACCGCCTGGGAAGTTCTGGAAAATCAGACCATAGATCTGATTATCTCCGACTGGAATATGCCAAAAATGACCGGGCTGGAATTGTTGAAAAAAGTGCGTGCAGATTCCCGGTATGCAAAAACCCCTTTTTTAATGGTAACCGCAGAAGCCCAGAAACAGAATGTCATTGAAGCGGTCCAGGCCGGGGTTTCCAATTATGTGGTGAAACCGTTTACAGCCGAAGCAATCTCCGACAAGCTTGAAAAGATTTTAAAATAATGGGTTCTCCCATGATGGAAACCAGCCAGACAATCAATCCCATCCGAAAATTGGATGATACGCCCCGAATCTTTGACAGAAATGGTATCGCCGGTGTCAGCAGGGGACTGGAAAAGGTTCTGGAAACAGCCCGGAAAGTGGCAAAATCCGATGCCTCGGTTCTGATAACCGGAGAGAGCGGCACCGGCAAGGAGTTGATTGCCCGGGCCATTCATCAGAACAGTGCCCGGCGCAACGGCCCCATGGTGGTTATCAATTGCGGCGCCATTCCAGGCGAACTGCTGGAAAGCGAGTTGTTCGGCCATGAAAAAGGGGCATTCACAGGTGCCCATCGTGCCAGAACCGGACGATTTGAAATTGCTGACAAAGGTACCATATTTTTGGATGAAATCGGAGATATGAGTGCCGAACTCCAGGTGAAACTGCTGCGGGCACTGCAGGAGCGCAAATTTGAACGGGTGGGCGGCACCCAGACCATTTCAGTGGATATCCGGGTGATATCGGCAACCAACAAAGACCTTGCCCTGGCCATGGAAAAAGGCCGCTTCCGGGAAGATCTGTTTTACCGGTTGAATGTGATTCCTATTCACATACTGCCGCTGCGGGAACGTACAGAAGATGTGATGCCCCTTGTGGACCATTTTCAACATACCCTTTTACAACGCTCCGCAGATTTTGTGCCCAAAACATTTTCACCCGAGGCAATCCAGGCCTTATTGGATTATGACTGGCCCGGCAATATCCGTGAGCTGGAAAATATGATTGAGCGCATTTCCGTTCTGGTGGAAGATGTCGATGTGCAGCGTCATGATCTGCCGGGATGTATTACCCGGACAGGTTCCTTTCACCAGTCTCCCGGTGTGTCTTGTGTTTTCAACAATGGCATTGGATTTACCGAAGCGGTTGATATGTACCAGCGGGCCTTGATTACCCACGCCCTTGCGGAAACCGACTGGATCAAGGCCAGGGCTGCGGAACTTTTAAAAATGAACCGCACCACCCTGGTGGAGAAAATTAAAAAAATGGACATTGCGCCGGAATCGGAAATGCCTGAATTCTGAGATCCTTTCTGTGTGGTACATAAATTGCTTTGCTGTCTTATCAAGATTAATTTCTGATTGGTTATCCGAATGGTATTACTTCTTGGGATAGATGACACATGATGAGAAAGTTAGGTAACAGTCCCATGGGACGGATTCAGATGATGCTTGTGCCATGGCTGTTTCTGGTTTTTTTCTCCGGAACCGGCATGGCCCGGAATGCGGTTATTCAAAACATCACCATCCAGGACAATCCCTTGTCGGTCCGGTTTGACATGACAAAAAAAGTGCCGGTCAAGGTGATTCAAATCGAAAGCAAAGAGGTGTTGATCGCTTTGAAGAATGCCTCGCTGGCCCGGAATATGAAAGTTGCCGGACGGAACCTGCCCGGCATCGAAGATGTCAATATCGAATCGCTTCAAGGAGATGTCGTGGCGGTGGTGATCATCACCCGGTCTTCCCATGGCTCTGTTACATCCGGCTTTAACGCAGCAGGGACACAGTTTGTCGTATCCATGCCACCACACAAAACCGCGGTGGTAAAAAAAACCGGGCAGAGTGCGGCACCTGAAAAAACCAGGGGAAAAACCGGACAGGCACAAGACAGCGCAGGGCCTGTTGCCCCGGACCAGGAAGGCACACCACCATTGCCTGATCCAGGGTATATTTCCCTGGAACCGGACGGCACCATACCGGCGGCACCGGCAGATGATGCGCAAACACGTCCGGATGACCAAAAAACCGTCAAAATACCGACACCCCCCGTGTATGTCCCGCCCCAAAGAGAAAAAAGTGAGTTTCAAGGGGATATATCTGATATGGGCCGGGTCATGGCATCCGGTGAATGCGGCGCTGTCGAACCCATTAGCAATGCCCTCAAGATGTTAGAAAACTCCTTGTATCAGCAGGCCTTTGATCTGCTGGACCAGTATCTTGCTGATCAGAACACCACCGCCTGCCTGGAACAGGCGCATTATCTGCGGGCATACGCGTTTTATCAACGCATTGCCAAAGATGATTTTGCGCAGCTGATAAAGGCGGAGCGCATGTTCCAGGATGCCCTGGTTCTGTATCAACGATCACCATACGTGCCGTTTGCCTACACAGCCATCGGCATGATTCATATGGATTTGAACAATGTATCCGCGGCAGAAGGATATTTCAATATTGTCATGCAGGGGTATGAAAATTATCCGGGCAGGCCGGAGGTGCAGTTTCATCTGGCCGAAATTTTTGATGAAAAGGGGTATGTGGATCAAGCCCTTGCATTATACCGGCAGGTGTTTGAAGCACCCACAGACAATGCATATCTGATGGATGCCGGCATTGGATATGGCAGGGCATTGTTTAAAAACCACCAGTATTACATGGCATTGTCCGTGTTCAACCATGTGGTTGCACACCGGGAAAAAAAGATATATGAGTCCCCGGATTTGTTGCGGTATATGGGGGATGCCAATTTTGAACTGTCATTGAGCAAGCCGGCCAGAGACAACTATATGCGGCTGATGAATCTGTTTGAAGAGATTGCGGACAAGGATGTTTTGTTGAGTCGGGTGGGGGACACCTACGGGATGGAGAACCGTGAAAAAAAAGCGGTGAAAATGTATGAACTGGTCAGGGAAAAATTTCCCGAATCCCAGGGATATGTCACTGCATCCATGGGGCTTGCCCGGTATCTTGATACAGATTCTGAAAAAATCGACATTTATGAAATGATCAAAACCCGGTTTCCGGAAAACACCTATGCCCGCATCGCCATGATGCGGCTGGCGGAAATATATCAAAAAAACGGTGAATACAACAAATGTATCAAGGAGATTGAAGATCTGTTGTCCTTCCATCCCAGAGGATTGCGGTACGAAGCGGTCAAGCTCATGCAGCAAGCCTATGAAGCCTTGTTTGAAAAACACTTGAAGGAAAATGATTATCCGTCGGTGTTGAACCGGTATGAATCGGAATATTCCAAAATTGACAGGATGGACAGCCGAAAGATTGCCTTCAGTGTCGGCACGGCCTACCTACAGGCAGCACTT
>JAIVHE010000539.1 GCA_020201255.1 Desulfobacteraceae bacterium | reverse complement strand
CCCGTGTTCCTGTAAGGTGCCGGTGACATCAAAATGGATGCCGGCCCCGCCCATTACCCCGTACCACAGAAAATTGCCCAAAGAGGGCAGGATAAGGGTGGCGGCCACGGTTTGGCGGATGGTGCGGCCCCTGGAGATCCGGGCGATGAAAACAGCCACGAACGGTGCCCAGC
The DNA here is from genome assembly GCA_020201255.1 of Desulfobacteraceae bacterium. Taxonomy (GTDB): domain Bacteria; phylum Desulfobacterota; class Desulfobacteria; order Desulfobacterales; family Desulfobacteraceae; genus Desulfotignum. The sequence continues at coordinate 6,532 of JAIVHE010000539.1, read as the reverse complement.
TCATCCACCAGGCCCAGTAAAAAACCGTCCAGGAACCGATCCAGTTGCCCTCATATCCCGGAGCGGTGAACAGGCTCATGGGGATAAAATGCAGCAGATACTGGCCCATGGAATTTACCGTAAGGTTTATCAGAAAAATGGTGGGGCCAAGCACCAAAACAAAAAACCACACCAGAACAAACACCCACATGTTGATGTCGCCGATAAGCTTGACCCCTTTTTGCAGGCCTGTGTATACGGATAGGGTGAAAATGGCTGTCAGTACCCCGATGATAATATAGGTGCTGGAGGGTCCCAGCTGAAGCCCATACTGGTATTTGAGTCCGGCTGACAGCTGGAGAGCCACAAACCCGGTGGTGGTGGCCAGACCGCCCAGGGTGGCGAACACTGCAAAAATATCCAGTACCTTTCCCCAAATGCCGTGGATACGATCACCGATGGCATAGTAAAAGGCGGAAGAAAATTTCAGGGGCAGATTCTGGGTGAAACAAGCGTGTGCCAAGGCAATGGTAAGCATGGCAAAGATGGACCAGGCGCTCAGGCCCCAGTGAAAAAAGGAATAACAGCATGGCGAACCAGGAAAAATTGGAAAATTCGGGCTGGTCTTCGGGCAGTCCCAGTTTCATGGAACCGTACTTGGGTCCCATGAGAACAAAACATCCCATGACCAGAAAAAATACGGTGACCAGGTACAGCCATGCCCAAACTGTGGTGGTCCAGTTGAAAACCCCATTGATGACAGCGGCCATGTTGTCAGGAAAAACAATGGACCAGAGCACAAACGCGATGGTCACACCGGCAGAGATCCAGAAAACAAAAGGGTCAAAGGGTCTGGTTGAAACAGTATTTTGGGTCACACAAAATCTCCGGTTACAGGGTTGATATTTTTTGTTTTTATCCGGGCACAAATCTGCCTGGATTCTATGATCAGATATGTCCGGATATGATGAAAAATTGCAGGAAATGTGCCAGCAAAAAATGTTACAGACACAGGATCTGAGAGTACTGGTTAACTAATTGATATGATAATATATATTTTGAAATCATCACACCCTGGTTTCAGGCGGTCAAGTGAAAGTAGTGAAAAGTTTTTTTCACTATGCGGGCAAATAAAGAAAAATTTTTTTCATATGACAAATATTTACGGTTATGGCCTGGGCATGTAATCGGCCCTGCATAACCGGTATTTTTTGATCTTGTAATGGAACAGCTGCCGTGAGATTCCCAGGCTCTTTGCCGCCCGGGTCACGTTTCCCCGGGCGGCAGCAAGGGCTGCATCCACCGCCGTTTTTTCGTGCGCTGATTGAAATGCTGCAAGGGATCCTGGATGGTCATGTGTGTTGACCGGGTCCGGTATTCTTGGGACCGGGAAATGTCCGGCCGTTGTTTCCATAGGTTCCAGCGTATCCAGACCCGGCGTGAATTGATCGATTCCCAGCAGTTTTTCCTGGCCGGCCATGTTCATGGCACCTTCGATGAGGTGTTCCAGTTCTCTTATATTGCCCGGCCATTGATAGGTCAAAAACAGGTCCATCACGGCAGATGAAATTTTTTGCACATGGGTTCCCAGTCGGAAATTGTATTTTTCAATAAAATGGGAAACCAGCTCCTCCAGGCTGTCCAGCCGGTCCCGCAAGGGCGGAAGCTTGACCATGACCACCCCCAGCCGGTAGTACAGATCCGTGCGCAGGCGGTTCTCCCGGATGGCCACCCGGGGGTCCTGGCTCACCGAGGAGATGATTTTCACATCCACACTGATCTCTTTGACAGACCCCAGCCGGCGCACCTTTTTTTCCTGGATGGCCCGGAGCAGTTTGGCCTGCAGTTCCACCGGCATGGCCAGCAGTTCATCCAGAAACAAGGTGCCTTTGTGGGCGGTTTCAAACAGGCCTGGTTTGTCCAGGGCCCCTGTGAAGGCACCTTTTGTGGTGCCGAACAGCATGCCTTCCATCAGGTAATGGGGAATGGCGGCACAGTTTACCGCCACATATTTTTTTTGGCGCCGGGGGCTGAAATTGTGGATGGACTGGGCGAACAACTCCTTTCCAGTGCCGGTTTCCCCCTGGATCATGATGGGGGAGGGAGATGCAGATGCTTTCTGGGCGGTTTCTTTGACCCGGACAAAGTCGGCACTGGTGCCGATGAGATCATCAAAGGTGAACCGGGTCCCGTTGCCCAGCTCAGATCGGCATTCCGGTGCGGCTGCCCCGGGCATGGATCTGCGCAGCAGTTCATAATCCTTGACAAAGCAGATCACCCCGGTGATGGTGTTTTTTTCAAACAAAGGATAGACCGAGGTGATGGTGTTGGCCACTTTTCCGGAAATGGTTTTGTAGAAAAATATCCGGTTTTTTATGGGGCTTTTACGGGTGGTGCACTGCATGATCATGCTGGTGCGGTTGTTCAGCTCATAGATGTCGGTTACCTTGAGGCCCATGGCTTTTTCAGGCAGAATGCCGTCAATTTTCGACTGGGCCTGGTTGTAGAAATGGATGACCCCGTCCATGTCCGCAATGATCACCCCGTCATCCAGGTGATCTAGTACAGAAAAAAAATCAATGCAATGCATGTCCAGCATGCCGGGTGCTCCCATATGTGTTTCCTGTAACCTGTTTTGATTTGATGATGCCCTGGTAAAAGGGTTTGTCTTTTTTCTTTGCTTTTTCCAGCTTCTGGGCCGCAATGACAGCCCGCCACAGCAGCATCCAGGCCATCACGGTGTCACCGGCCGCATCCTGGAACGGATGGGCATTGGCAAAGGCGGACAGCACTTTATCGGACATGGCGGTCTGGCCCATGTGGATGGACACTTCCGCCAGCTTGTTGATAACCGCTTCCACTTTGACGGCATAGCCCTGGATAGAGTCAATCTCCTTGGCTTGTGCAAGGGTTTTCTGCATTTCGCCAAACAGGTCCATGATGGGTTTGCCCTTGTTGAGACCAAGCTTTCTGCCCAGAAGATCCATGGCCTGGATTCCGTTGGTGCCTTCGTAAATCAAGGTGATGCGGCAGTCTCTGAGCAGCTGGGCCATGGGGTATTCCTCGATAAAACCGTAGCCGCCGTATACCTGCATGCCCTGGGAGCAGACCTCAAAGGCCCGGTCCGTGACATAACCTTTGGCAATGGGGGTGAGCACCTCCACAAAGCCCTGGTATTTTGCCTTTTCTTCATCACTTTCGGCAAATTTTGCCATGTCCGAGCAATAGTGGACAAAGTAGAGCAGCGATCGCATGCCCTCCACATAGGTTTTCATCATCATGAGCTGACGCCGGACATCCGGGTGCCGGATAATGGGGACCCCTTTGGCATCCGGGTTCATGATTTCCATCAGATCCTTGCCCTGAATCCGGTTTCTGGCATAATCCAAAGCGTACATGTAGGCGGTGGTGGCGCAGGCAAATCCCTGGAACCCCACCAGGAGACGGGCCGCGTTCATCATCAGAAACATGGCTTTCATGCCTTTGTTTTCTTCTCCCAGCAGGGTGCCGATGCAGTTGCCTTTGGACCCCAGGGACAAAGAGCATGTGGAATTGCCGTGGATGCCCATTTTGTGTTCGATGCCGGTGCAGATGACATCGTTGAATTCCCCCAAAGATCCGTCAGGATTGACCCGGAATTTGGGTACCAGGAACAAGGAGATGCCCTTGGTTCCGGCAGGGGCGCCTTCAATACGTGCGAGTACCGGGTGGATGATGTTTTCCGCCAGATCATGGTCACCGCCGGAGATAAAGATTTTTTCTCCCACGATGGCATAGGTGCCGTCCCCGTTGGGAACCGCTTTGGTGGTCAATGCTCCCACATCAGAGCCGGCTTCCGGCTCTGTCAACAGCATGGTGCCGCACCACTTGCCGGTGTACATGTTTTTCAAATACAGATCTTTTTGCTCTTTTGTTCCGAAATGTTCCACCAGGTGGCCGGCCCCCTGGGTCAGGCCCGGATACATCATGAACGGATAATTGGCCCCGTTGAAATATTCCGCCGCTGCCGAGGCCACGGTGCGGGGCATGCCCTGCCCCCCCCATTCTGGATCTTCGGTAGGGGCAAGCCATTCCCCTTCATTGAACAGTTCAAACAGCCGCTTGAATGAGTCGGCTGTGGTTACGATACCGTTTTCAAGGGAACATCCCTGCTGGTCCCCATCTTTGTTTGCCGGAAGCAGTTCTTTGACAGCAAAATTTTTTGCTTCTGAAATGATCAGATCAATGGTTTTTTTGGTGAAGTCTGCAAAACCGTCATGGATTTTGGAAAGGGATTCCGCATTGAGTTGTTCATGCATGACAAACTCTATGTCCCGTCGGTCTGAAATTACCTGTGCCATGTTACATTGCCCTCCTGGTGTTGGTGTCTGCCATGGATGCTGAATTGTTGTTCATTGGTTTGTTTCCCGAATTCTTCGGGGGTATCTCCATGGAAAATGTGTGGTTTATAAAAATTTTATTAATTAAAATAAGCTGTTGTGGCATATATTTTGTTGTTTTTCTGTACCCGTACTCCAGGTGTTTTCCGTTCAATAGAAAATGAATATCAATTCATTACATGGAATTTTAAAATTTCATGATATGATTAACACTAATTTGGAGGATGAGTATGAAAAAATTACTATTGACTGTGTTAGGAATTTTTATGGTGATGTCTTTTGCCGCTTCTGCCGGTGCAAAGACATTTAAAATGGGGCTGGATGCCGATCCCGTATCCCTGGACCCACAGGTGCAGCTCTCCGGCGGCATGCTTCAGCTGTCCCACTGGGTGTTTGATCCCCTGGTACGCTGGACCCAGGAAATGGATTTCGAGCCCCGTCTGGCTACCAGCTGGGAACGGCTGGATGAACTGACCATGCGGTTTCACCTGAGAAAAGGGGTCAAGTTCCACAGCGGCAACACCTTTACCGCCAAAGATGTAAAATGGTCCTTTGACCGCATGAGAAAAAGCGTGGATTTTAAAGGCCTGCTGGAACCTTTTGACGGCTGTTATATAGTCGATGACTACACCGTGGACGTCAAAACCAAAAAAGCGTATCCCCTGGTGCTCAACATGGCCACCTATTTCTTTGCCATGGACTCCGAGTTTTACACCGGGACAGATGAAGACGGCCAGCCCAAAGATGCCATCGTCAAAATCGGTGAATCCTTTGCCTTGAACAACGCGTCCGGCACCGGTCCGTTCATTGTGACCAAGCGTCAACACAACGTGGTCCTGGAAATGAAACGCTTTGAAGGCTTCTGGGACAAAAACAGCCCCGGCAATGTCACCGAATTCATCGTGAGCCCCATCAAAGAAAACGCCACCCGTGTGGCAGCGCTGCTGTCCGGCGGTGTGGACTGGATCTCTCCTGTGCCCCCCCAGGATTTTGCCAGAATCCGGAATGATGACGAGGTCAAACTGGTGAACATCAACGGCGGCCGGATCATCACTTTTCAGATGAACCCCAACCGGGTGGAGGCGTTCAAGGATGTCAGGGTGCGCCAGGCCATTGTTCATGCAGTGAACAACGAAGGCATTGTCAAACAGATCATGAAAGGTACGGCCACGGTAGCGGCCCAGCAGGGTCCCGAAGGCTATCTCGGGTACAAGGAAACCCTTACACCCCGCTATGACCTGGAAAAGGCCAAAGCCCTCATGAAGGAAGCCGGATATGAAAACGGGTTTGAAATCAGCATGATGGCCCCCAACAACCGGTATGTCAATGATGCCAAGATCGCTGAAGCAACAGCCCAGATGCTGGGCAGAATCGGCATCAAGGTGAATCTGAAAACCATGCCCAAGGCACAGTACTGGAATGAATTCGATGCCAGGGAAGCGGACATGATGATGATCGGGTGGCATTCCGACACCGAAGATTCCGGGAACTTTTCCGAATTTTTGACCATGTGCCCCAATGCGGAAACCGGTTATGGCCAGTATAACAGCGGGTACTGCAACCCGAAAGTGGATGAGCTGACCATCGCTGCCCAGTCGGAAACCGATGTGGAAAAACGGACGGCCATGCTTCAGGAGATCGAGCAGATCCTGTATGATGATGCCGCTTTTGTACCGTTTCACTGGCAGAACCATTCCTATGGGGTCAAAAAGAACGTCCGTGCGCAACCGGTCATCAATGCCCAGAACTTTCCGTATATCGGAGACCTGGTGATTGAATAAACGGTTTCGGCTGCTTTGTAACCAAACGGCTGCTGTGTGTGCGGCCTGACCAGTCACTGCCGTTCCGGAACAATTTTTCGGGACGGCAGTGTTACCCTTTTTGGATAAAGATTTCATCCCATGTTTGCATTTATCATCCGCAGAATCCTCCAGGCCGTGGTGGTCATGCTGGTCATCAGCCTGGTGGTGTTTGCCATACAAAAACAGTTTGGTGATCCGGTCAGAGACCTGGTGGGCGAGCGGGTCACCCCGGAAGAGCGGCAGCAGATTGCCGACAAAATGGGGCTGAATGATCCGTTTCTGATCCAGTATGGCCGGTTTGTCAAAAATGCCGTGACCAAAGGGGATCTGGGACGGTCGTTTTTATACAACAAACCCAACCTGGAGGTGATT
>JAIVHE010000538.1 GCA_020201255.1 Desulfobacteraceae bacterium | reverse complement strand
TCCAGGGACCGGCCAAAAAAATGATCCCTCAACTGGCCAATGACCTGTCCGCAGACCTGGTGGTCATGGGAACCATTGCCCGCACCGGAATTTCAGGCCTTATTATCGGCAACACGGCAGAGGCTGTTTTTTATCAGTTGATATGTTCCGTACTTGCCGTCAAGCCCCCTGGATTTAAATCACCGGTCAAATTGGGGTGATATTTCAAAACAAGTTTTAATTGAGGAGTAATGATTGCCCACTCAATGATCATTATCCCATTGGTAAAAATTTTCAGTGTCATTTATTTTGGGATACCATGAATATTCAAAAGCTGATATGGTATTTGATACAGGATGATTGTTGCAAAATAGTTGAATTCTGTTAAACTATAAAATTGCATTTAGAATATTTTTTCACAGGACAGAAAAACACAAATAACTGGGTGCAGTTATGACCGTTTCTCAAAAAATTGCAGATCATCTATGGGATTTGCCGGAACTGGAACAAATTGAGGTGCTTGATTTCATTGAGTATCTGGAGACAAAGCCCCGGTTGCGCAAGTCAAGGGACGAAACAAAAGTATGGTCGGCTTTATCTCTGAAGAGTGCTATGCGGGGAATGGAAGTCTGTTGTTACGACGATTGCCAGGCTGCTACAATGACTGGTTGTTCTGGATAATGGGAAGCGAACCTGGGGATGCCGGATGACCGCCTTATAGCTGTCTCTGCTCTATTCGGTTCCCACAGGCACCGTCTTCATTGGATGAATGAAAGCTGTATGATTTTTTTAAAACCGCTTCTGAGCTGTTTCAGGCAATGAATATTTTTTATGAGATCCATCGCGCTCATCACTGTTAATCGGAGACCTGTCCAAGTCAACAAGATAGCCTGCTTTGACCAGTTTCTGTAAAGCCCGCTGGATGCTTCCCAATTATGAATTTGTGCTTTCAAACACGGTATTATTTTTATAGACGAAGCCGGTCATCACCATGTTATCAATGATTTGATCCCGGTCAGCATGAAAATTTTCCAGGATAGCCCTTTGATTCTTACCAACCTGAATTCCCGTGTCATTGTAACGAGGCCGGTGGTACGACACCTAATTTAGTGTAAAGATCCATCTGCCGTTTGGTTGTTTCACCAACCTGTAGCTGCTGACCCGGCACTTCGAAGCATTCAATGATGTCGAACTCGTCCAAAACCTCCTGCATTGTATGCTTCTTGAATAGATTATTTTCCTGCATTTTCTTCGTGATATAGGACAAAAATATCAGAGCGATGAACTGCACAAAGAGCTTGCCATCCAGGTTTTGTTCCGATGAAACGGCCACTCTGCATAAATTTAGCCGGTCTTTCAGGTTGTCGAAGGCCTTTTCTACCAGGTCCTTGTTCCGATAAATTTCAAGTGCTTTCATCCCATCCTTTACCTCGTTGCTCAAAAGGGCAAAATAACCGTAGTTACGTTTTGCCTCTGCCAGGGCTTCTTCCCTGGCTATAACCTTGGTGCCGCGTACCGGTGTACTTTTCACCTCGAAGTATTTGGCATACTGCTTTTCATGATCCGGATGTCGCTGGCCACTTTCCAGCTCTTCCTGCCAATCAGCCAACCGGCTGTTGAAGGCTTTTTCATCCTCCAGGGCTCGTTCTGGAGAAAAATACAGATGAAGATACATCCGGCGATCCGCTGTGATGGTGTCTCCTTTGTAGGGTCGATCCTGGGAATAGCTCCAGGTGACCGGCAGGGAATAAGCATAGAGTTGATAGGCCTGGCTATAATGGGTAAAGCTGCGCATCGTGTCCCGCACAGTGTCCAGATGTGTCTTCACAAATTTTAACGATAATTTGACAGCGATCAGGAACTTCATATGATGCCTGTACAGGTCGTTGATGTTGGATGCACTATAGAANNGTCATAGGCCAGGTATTCTTTGTCTATACGACGCTTCCCCTGAAGCCAAAAGAACCGTTGCTTCGCCTCTTCAGTTATAGATGCGAACAACTCGCTGCTTCTCTGGGAAGAGATGATGTTGCCGTGGGGGTGCCTATGTAGAGCTGCCCAGCGGGGGAAACGGCTCAGGGGATTCTTATCCTCCAGAATCAGGTAATAGGCGATGGACAGAATCTGCCGATAACTATCGGGGAAGCAGGCCTTCAGATCCTCTTCCACTCCGGTATCCTCACCAATGCGGTCGAAGAGATAGGTGGCTCCGTAGAAACTTCGAGTCGTTCGCGTGATCGGCACCGGTCCCCGCTTGGCTTTTTCATCTACGACCGCCGGTTTTCTTTTACGGGTGGGAATGATCTTCTGTGTTTCCGGGTCCACACGCCCAATGCATTTGCGTTTTGCCCGGGACTGTTTCTTTTCTTTATCCCAGTACGAGATCGATTCGTATGCATAGGTGATTCCGGTCTTCTTGTTTGTCTGATACACAATAGCGGCCATATACAATCTCCTTTTTTCATCGTTACAATAATATATAATGTAACGATGAAAAAAACAAGAGAAATCGTATGTATTTTAAATATTTTTAGCGGGATATCTTCGATCCATCGTTATACTTTTTCGGGAACTCAGGTTACCAAGTCTTATGCTCATGATTGTGCTCCTGGTAGTTTCAATATAATGTCCATTAGCATCGAAAATTTGGGCAAACAAACCGTGCGTAATTAATTTGGAATGACTTTGCTGCAAATAACCCGAGGACCTCCGCCCAAGATAATCACGTCATATGTCATTTCCCGATGTCTCCGTTATTTCCGGCTCCAGGCCCATTGCTTTAGCGCGGGCCATCCACTGTTTCCGGGCCAGGACCCGCATATCGATCACATTGTCCATTTCATCCACGATTTCCATTCCCATGAGGGTTTCAATCAGGTCTTCCAGTGTCACCAGGCCGTCTGTTCCGCCATGTTCACTGACAATCAGGGCAATATGCTGGCGGTCCGCAAGAAACCGCTCAAAGAGCACAGTCAGCGGGATGGAGCTGGGCACTGCCATGATATCCCGTTTCAGCACCTTGAGTGCCTCATTTCCCCTTTTTTGAGCCATGAAAATCAATATATCATCTTTGAGAACGAATCCAGTGGTGTTGTCCAAATGAGATTTATACAGCGGCAGGCGTGAAAAAGGGGTTTTCATGATGTATTCCAGGGATGCATCGATGGTCATATCTTCGGGCAGGGCCGAAACTACCGTGCGCGGTGTCATGATATCAGTGGCTTTCAAACTTTCAAACCGCATAAGGTTCCGGATGATTCTGGATTCCTTGGTGTGGATCTGACCGGTACGTTCCCCCATTGATGCCATGGCAATGAATTCGTCCCTGGAAAAAATATGCATGGATTTTCCTCGGGAAATGAATTTTGTCAGTTTTTCAGACAGCCAGACAACAGGATACAGAACGATAATCAATGTGTTGATAAAAACTGTGGTAGGACCTGTCAGGCTCGACCAGTAGACAGCGCCGATGGTTTTGGGAAGGATTTCCGACACAAACAGGATCATCAGGGTCATGGCAGCGGAAAACACCCCGAACCAGGCGCTGCCGAAGACTGCGGTGGCCTTGGCCCCGGCACCAATAGCCCCGACGGTATGGGCAATGGTGTTCAACGTCAGAATGGCGGCCAGGGACCGGTCTAAATTGTCCTGTTTGAGCCGTTGCATCAGCGCGGCCTTCCGGGGGTTCTTTTTCTTCAGTCCCTCGATGTAGGAAGGGGTGACACTCAAAATCACCGCCTCGGCCACGGAGCACAGGAACGAAAAAAACAGGGCCAGGCCCACATACAGGAGCAGCCCCAGAATATCGGAATCAAGCCGGCCGGTGATGTGGTTCATGGTTCGGGCGCCTGAATGTAACTGTTTATAATCATTTGTGCTAATGTCATCAATAATAATCATCTGATCTGATCAGCGCAAGGAAAAAACACTCTTTAATCCACTATAGAAATCGAAAAGGGTAACGGTGGCACTGACATGACAGAAAACCTCGATAGTGCGATACGCTTTGGATATCTAAACCTTGCAGTGCGATACTTCAAACGTAATCGATTTTTCCTGCTACATAAATTATCCACTGCGTGATTTATTG
>JAIVHE010000228.1 GCA_020201255.1 Desulfobacteraceae bacterium | reverse complement strand
AACTCGGTGGAACAGTCCAGAAAGGTTTTATTGGAAGGTGCCAGGTCGGCGGACCCGCCCATAAGCACGGGCAGGTTTGGTGCAATGGCATTGAGCACCTTGCCTGAAGCGGCCCGGGTGGCCACCGGGCTGTCATCCACAGAAAATACCGGAATATCCTTGTCCCAGCCCTGGGTGAGAAACCCGCTCACCGCATCCACAAACAGGGCTGCTTCGCCGGGATAGGTGTCTTTATAGGCAGTGAAGGTTTCCTGCCAGGCATCTTCCATTTTCTGTCCTGCTGCCACGGCGGTTCCGGCCGCTTCCAGCACCTTGTCCGGCACATGAAAGGTTTTGTCCTCGGGCAGGCCGTAGAATTTTTTCACCAGCCTGATCTCTTCCTCGCCCAGGGGGGCGCCATGTGCATCGGCCGTATCCTGCTTGTTGGGACTGCCATAGGCAATATGGGTCCTGATCTTGATCAGAGAAGGACGGGCGGTTTCCTCTTTTCCCGCCTGAATGGCGCTTTGAATGGCATCCAGGTCATTGCCGTCAGCCACCTCCACAACATGCCAGTTCATGGCAGTGAACTTGTCGGCCACATTTTCCGTAAACGCGATGTCTGTGGCCCCTTCAATGGTGATATGGTTGTCATCATACATCAGGACCAGTCGGCCCAGGCCCAGATGCCCGGCCAGGGAAACCGCTTCCATGGACACCCCTTCCATGAGATCCCCGTCCCCGCACATGCAGAACGTATGGTGGTCAATGAGTGTGTTGTCATCTTTGTTGAACCGGGCAGCCAGATGGCGCTCGGCTATGGCCATGCCCACGGCATTGGCAATGCCCTGTCCCAAAGGTCCGGTGGTGGTCTCCACCCCCGGGGTGTCACTGTATTCCGGATGCCCCGGAGTCCTGGAACCCCATTGCCGAAAGTTTTTCAAATCATCCAGATCGGATGGCCGGAATTGGCTTTCTGCACTGCATCCATGCAAAGGGTTCTGATGGTATTAATGGTCAACTGGTCAATATTTTCTGTGTTATCCACCATGATATGTTTCTCCTGTTTACAGGCCCAAGGTTACAAGGCCCTCATGAATTCGGGTTTGAGTTTTATTTTGCCGCTCAGGGCCCGGGCGATCTGTTCCAGGGTTTTTTCCTTGTCCCGGGGCAGCCTGGCCCTGATGGGCAGATAATTGGAGGCATGATTGGCATGGAACAGCCCGTCAGACAGGTGGGTGGAAGCGATCATCTGCCCCAGTTCCGCCAGCATTTCCTCCGGGGAGGGCAGCTGGAACCGGCCGGCCTGGTGATCGGCATGCAGCTCCGTGCCGGGAATCAGCATCAGGCTCAACGCCCCCACATAGTCCGGGTCCATTTCCGACAACACCCTGCCGGTTTCCTTTGCATGAACCAGGGACCGCTCTTTTCCGGCCAGCCCCACCAGCACGGTGACGGACAGGGCAATCCCCGCCTGTTTCACCCGCCGGCCCATGCGGATCATCTTGTCTGCGGTGGCGCCTTTGCGGATATCGGACAGCACCTGGTCGTCACCGGATTCCAGGCCCATGTAGGCGATGCCCACCCCCAGGTCATGAAGCTCAGACAGTTCTTCGTCGGTTCTCATGCCGATACCTTTGGTGTTGGCATACACCCCCACCCGTTCCACCCAGGGCAGCCGGTCGCGGATACGTTCCAGAATGGGACGCAAGCGCCGCATGGGCACGATCATGGCATCCCCGTCACATATGAACAGACGCTTTTGCCGGGGAAAATGGGCCCGGGCATATTCAATGTCCTGAAAAATGATGTCATCTTTTTTGATGGTAAACCGCTTGTCCCGAAAGGTACCGCAGAAGGTACACTTGTTGTGGGAACATCCCAGGGTCACCTGGAGCAGGATACTGTCCGCCTCACTGGGGGGCCGTATGATCATTCCGTCATAATGCATAGTCATTTCCTGTTAAAATTCCAAAGCATTTCTTTTAACAGGTATTTCCAGAAATTTCAACAGGATGAAATTGGCATCTGGATATTTGCCATAGCACCGTACCCGCTATGGGGAGCCCCTGGTGGTGTCCTGTGAGTGGACCGTCAGATCCGGAGGGGGCCTGGTAAAATTTGCCAGGATGGGTTTCGGACAGAGGACGGGTTAATGCCCTTCATTGTTCTTATGCAAACAGGCCCCCGTAGATCTCGGTCCGGGCACAGGATACTACCAGGGGCGGTTCTTGGGAAAGCTTGCTGCTCAGAGCGATGGAAAACCTCGTATGCTTATGGCAAATATCCAGAATTGGCATGTCCACCCTGCAGGCCGGTTTTTGGACATGCATCCCATCAGGGGCGGCCCATAAAAAGTGGCAGCAGCGGCTTTCAATTTAATGCCAGCCGGTCTTTGAGCCCGGATCGCCGCAGGTTGGTGCGGTTGTTTTCAAAGGCGGTGTGAACGGCCCGGGAAGATCCCACAATGATCACCAGGTGTTTTCCCCGGGTCAGGGCCGTGTACAACAGATTGCGCTGGAGCAGGGGATAATGGGCCATGGTCAGGGCGATGATGACCGCCCCGTATTCCGACCCTTGAGATTTGTGCACCGATATGGCATAGGCCAGGGTGAGTTCATCCAGGTCCAGCAGTTCATAGGACACGGTGCGGCCGTCATAATCCACCTTGACGCTGCCGTCTGATTTAGACACCTCGGTGACCTGTCCGATATCGCCGTTGAACACCTCTTTTTCATAATTGTTTTTCAGGTGCATCACCTTATCCCCGGAACGAAAAGATATGCCGTGGCTGTCGATGCCGCCTTTGCCCGGGTTCAGCACCGCCTGGAGCTGCTGGTTCAGATTGATGGTACCGGCCTCACCCCGGTGCATGGGGGTGAGCACCTGAAGATCACGGATATGCGGAAAGGTGCCGGGAATGCGCTTGGCACACAGCTCCAGAATGGTTTCGACCACTTTTTCGCTGTGCTGGTTTTCAATGAAATAAAATTCCGACAACCCTTGGTCTTCCTTTGCCTTGAAATCGGGCATCCGGCCGTTGCGGATCTCATGGGCATGGCGCACAATAGGACTTTCCATGGCCTGGCGGAAGATTTTGGTCAGGGAAAACACCCGGATCCGGCCAGATGCCATG
>JAIVHE010000537.1 GCA_020201255.1 Desulfobacteraceae bacterium | reverse complement strand
TCATGATCCATTCTGCGGCAGCCCAGCCGTGCTGGCCGTCTCCCATGCACCCGCCCCCGGTCAAAGGGTTGATGGCTTCCGGCCACTGGCCGGTGGGGGATGCCAGATCCGCCACTGTGGTGATCAAATCCTTGTACCGGGAATCCCGGCTGCGCAAAAACGTCTGGGCCATGGCCAGGGTCAGGTAGATGTTGATGCCGGAGTGAATCATGTCCTGGAAAAAGGCATTGCCATAGGAACAATGGGACATGAGATAGGACATGGTGTTCATGATCCTGGCATCATTGGGTGGTGTGATCTGCAACGGATAATCCGCCACCAGGGACCCCACAGCTCCGGCATCCATACGGCGGTAGGGGGATGCCGGGATGGCCTGGTGCCGCTTATAAGCGGCAGCCTGGACTATGGAGGCAAAAATCCGGGTTTCAAAATCTTTTGCATCGGCGGCAAATATGTTCTGATCGGAACTGTTTCCCTGTTTTTCTGCCAGCCCTGCTGCGGCCCTGAGTCCGGCAACTCCCCAGAAATCATCCCAATAATAATAGTCGTTGGGTCCCAGATGTTCGGCGCTGAATCCGGCCGGCAGCAGGCCGTCATGGAGTTTACCGTCTTTTTTGCTCCGGCGTTTGTGCATGATCCACCGAGCCCCTTGCATCAGGGAGGTAAAAAGTTCGGGTGACGGGTTGATGCCGGTGCACTGGGTGAACCGGTGGGCAATCCACAAAACCTGGCCGTTGGAATCCCATTCACCTTCCTGGGAATGAAAATACCCGGTCAGGCCCTGGCGGTCCGGAAACCTGTGGATCAAGTGGTTGCATTTTCGGACGAGTCCCAGGCCCAGCAGGGCATTGATCATTAAACAGGCATCCCGGAACCAGAACCGCCGGTAGGTGTAGGGACCGGGGTACACCTCCTCCGCGCTTAACAGCAGCAGGGTCCTGACTGCGGCATCATACAGGAATTGAAAATCTGCATCAGGTACGGACAATGCTGCGGTTTGCGCAACAACCTCTGATGTGGATGTAATCCCCCGGCCGGTGTCAGAGGATGGTTCGGCCGAATCCTTTTCCAGGGGCACCTGGATATCTATATGAGTGGTTTCATCGGCCCTGACGGGAAAAAACGCGGCTGCCGTGGCCATGCCGATGGGACAGGCGGTCTGGTTTTCAGCCTGGGGCCGGTGCAGGTTCATGGCCACATCCCCGTGATCATAGGTGGAAAACAACACCTTTTCAGGCGCAGTTGAAAAGTGTACATCATGGGTGTGGTTAATGGTAAACCGGCTGTCTTTATAGCGGATATGGTCGATGAAATGAATGCCTTCCGGATTATAGGGCCGTATGGACACAATAAGCCATCCTGTATCCTTTTGTATGCCGCCTTTGGCTCTCATCTGCATCACCGGTCCTGCATGACTGTCCATTGCCACCGTGGCGGTGCAGACCAAAGACAGCGTATCTTTTGCTGTGGCAGTGGTGACGGCAAGTTCGTCTGTCAGATCCAGTGTCTGGTCAGCATGGACCTGCCGGGACGGCACCAGCAGGTTTCCCGCTTCAGACATGAGCCAGACATCAATGGACCAGGCATCAAACAAGGGTGTCACAAGGCCCCTGGGATCGATGACAGGGTATAGGGCAAGGTCGTGTCGGCCCACTGCGGTCCAGTTTCTGTGGGTGACATTGATATGGGAAAAAGTAAACCCCCTGGGGATAAAAGATGCATCCTGTGGGGTAAATTGTTTGACCACCCAGAAAGGCCATATCCAGTCAAGATTGTATTGGATGGCCCGGGTATTGACCAGACCCCGGGCATGGAAAGTAATTCCGGCCCGGAGCAGTTCAATGGGTTCCTGCACTTTTGAGGGTTTGCCGAACTGGCGCAGCCGGGCCATCAGGGTGATCGGGTCCACAAATCCGTAATATCCGGTAATTCGTCTGATCAAAAAATGCCAGGGGAACCATTTTTTAAAAAACCTATGCATTGCTCGCCTTCCTGGCTAGATAAAGGGGTTGGCAATGTGCTGCTGCATTTTTTTGTCAATGGTTTTCTCAAAGGGCCTGCCGTAATAATATTTATATCCGATAATTTCATCTACACTCCTGAGCATGAAGCCCTCCTTTCTTTTTTAGAACCTTTGGATCTGGAGAAGGTTCTGGTAATACTGTGGACTTTTTCACTGATCAGATC
>JAIVHE010000022.1 GCA_020201255.1 Desulfobacteraceae bacterium | reverse complement strand
CGCTTTTCCAGGGCATCACACAAGGCCAGAGAATTGATCACCGTGGCCAGCATGCCCATGTTATCGGCAGAACTTCTGTCCATGCCGGCGGAACTGCCGGCAACGCCCCGAAATATATTTCCACCGCCCACCACAATGCTGATTTCAACATTCAGTCTGGCCACCTTGGCAATTTCTTCTGCCACATAGTGAATCATCTCCGGGGTGATGCCAAAGCCCTGATTTCCCATCAGGGCTTCTCCACTCAGTTTAATCAGAATCCGTTTAAACTCAGGCAGGGTATCCAAGATGTTATTCTCCTATCTGAAAGCGTGCAAATCTCTTGATCTGGATATTTTCACCAATCTTGCCGATGGTTTCTTTCACAAGATCTTCAATGGTTTTCTGGGTATCTTTGACATACTGCTGACTCATGAGGCAGACTTCTTTATAGTACTTTTCCACCTTTCCGTCCACAATCTTGTCAATGATGTTTTCCGGCTTGCCTTCCTGCTGCATCTGGGCCTTGAAAATTTCCCGCTCTTTTTCCACCACGGTTTTGTCCACATCTTCCGGGGTCAGGCCTGCCGGATTGGCAGCAGCGATATGCATGGCAATGTTTTTGGCAAATTCTATAAAATCATCTGTCTTGGCCACAAAATCGGATTCACAATTAACTTCCACCAGGACCCCGAGTTTGGCGCCGGTATGGATGTAGGAATAGACAACCCCTTCCGAGGTGGATCGTCCGGCCCGCTTGGCAGCCTTGGCCAGCCCTTTTTTGCGCAGCAGATCAATCGCCTTTTCCATGTTACCGTCTGCGTCAGCAAGCACCCGTTTACAATCCATTATGCCGGAACCGGTCGCTTCGCGCAGTTCCTTTACCATTGCTGCGGAAATATCAGCCATTTTATAGTGCTCCTTCATTTTTCGTTATTCCGTTTCTATTGTTTCTTGAACTGGTGTTTTTTCAACTGGTGTTTCTTGAACTGGTGTTTCTTCAACTGGTTCAGCTGGTGTGACTTTTCGTTTGATCTTTTCCACAACAGGCCCGTCCGTTCCGTCTGATACCACCTCAAAGGCAACTTTCTGATCACCTGTATCAGTGTCTTCTTTTTTCTCGCCATCTGCCCGGGCCTGCATTTTTTCTTCATAGATCTGCCGGCCTTCAATACAGGCATCTGCTATGCGGGAGGCAAACAGGCGGATGGATCTTATGGCATCATCATTGCCGGGAACCACATAATCAATATCATCGGGATCACAATTGGTGTCCACCACCGCCACAATGGGTATTCCCAGACGTTTGCCTTCTTTTACCGCAATGGCTTCATTTTTGGGGTCAATGACAAAAATGGCGGACGGCAGTCTTTTCATATTGCTGATACCACCAATGGCAAATTCCAGTTTTTCCTTTTCCTTGATCATTTTTGACTGCTCTTTTTTGGGATAATTTTCAAGGGTGCCGTCATTTTCAATAGAATTGAGAAAGTGAAACCGGGTGATATTGTTTTTAATGGTCTGGAAATTGGTCAGCATGCCCCCGAGCCACCGGTTTTCAACATAAAACATCTCGGCCCGGTTGGCTTCTTCATAAATGGCTTCTGATGCCTGTTTTTTGGTCCCCACAAACAACACATCCTTGCCTTCGGCGGCAATACCCTTGACAAAATCATGGGCCTGCCTGAAAAGTTTGACTGTCTGCTGAAGATCAATGATATAAATCCCGTTTCTGGCCCCGAAAATATATTTTTTCATTTTGGGGTTCCAGCGTTTTGTCTGATGTCCAAAATGGACACCTGCTTCCAAAAGTTCTCTGATCGTAATGTAAGCCATTTGTTCTCCACATAATCCTAATGGTTTTGTTGTCCTTCACCCACTTCATTCCCGGAAATCGACTTTGTTACAAGCACCGGATACCAGGTCCATGGATGTGCGTTTTATTTATTTTACAAAAATCCTACCATCTATATCAAAAGCCGGGCAATTAATCAATTTTTTTTTTAAGGTGTGCCACGCGGTCATGGCCTGCCAGGTCTTTGATAAATGCAATGCTGTCATATGCGGTGCACTCCCGGGCTGCAGCCGTGATCTTCGGTCTCTGGTCAAAGCCCATTTCCAGCAGCAGGTGCCCGCCCGGCACAAGGTAGTTGCAGGCACAAGCGATGATATCCCGGATGCAGCCCAGGCCGTCATTGCCGCCATCAAGGGCGGTCATGGGTTCATGGTCTTTTATCTCCGGGGCAAGATATCTGATGTCGCTCGTGGGTATGTAGGGCGGATTTGATACAATCATATCCAAAAAAGGCCGGTTTTGAAGGGTATCAAACCAGGACCCTTGAAAAAAATCAATTTTTGCGCCCCCTTCACGGCAGGCATTTTGTCGGGCAATGTCCAGGGCTTTTCCGGATATATCACCGGCAAAAAACCGGTTTTTCGGGCTTGCCTTTGCAAGGGACACCACAATGGCGCCGGAACCTGTTCCCAGTTCCAGGACAGTGCTGCTTTTTCCAGGTTCCCGGACCAGCAGATCCAGGGCGGTTGTCACCAGGGTTTCCGTATCCGGCCTGGGGATGAGGACACCTGGTTTCACCATGAAACTGGATTCAAAAAATCCTTTTTCACCGGTGATATAGGCCACTGGTTCATGGTTTTTACGCCGCTTGATCAGGGCCTTGAACGCTGTAAGCTCGTGATTTTCCAGGGGGCGATCATGCTGGAGATACAAATCCAGGCGCCGGATACCCAGACTGAATCCCAGCAGAATTTCCGCAGTTAACCTGGGGCTGTCAACGCCATATTTCGTAAAATAGGTTTTTGTCCAGGCAATCAGTTTGAAAACGGTCCATTCCATTACGCAAGGGTGTTGCTGCGGTTGTCCTGCAGGGCCTGGGCCTGGTGGTAGGTTTTCAGTTCATCGATGATGGTCTGGATATCCCCTTCCATGATGCTGTCCAGTTTATACAGGGTCAGCCCGATGCGGTGATCGGTCATCCGACCCTGGGGGAAATTATAGGTACGGATGCGGCCGCTTCTGTCGCCGGTTCCCACCTGGCCCTTGCGGTCAGCTGCCCGCTTTGCATCTTCTTCTCTCACTTTTGCGTCCAGGATGCGGGATTTGAGCACATTCAGGGCCTTGGCCTTGTTTTTATGCTGGGATTTCTCATCCTGGCAGGTGGCCACCACTCCTGTGGGAATATGGGTGACCCTGACGGCGGAATCTGTCGTGTTAACGGACTGACCACCCGGACCTGAAGCCCGGAATACATCCACTTTTATATCTGCAGGATTGATGTCGATATCGATATCTTCGGCCTCGGGCAGCACTGCCACGGTAACGGCGGATGTATGAATCCGGCCCTGGGTTTCGGTTTCAGGCACCCGCTGCACCCGATGGGTGCCGCTTTCATACTTGAATGCCCCGAATGCGCCTTTTCCCTGGAGCAGGCAGACAATTTCCTTGAACCCACCGGCATTGGATTCATTTTTTTCAATGATATCGATTTTCCAGTGTCTGATTTCTGCATACCGGGAATACATCCTGAAAAGATCTCCGGCAAAAATACCGGCTTCTTCTCCGCCTGTGCCAGCCCTGATTTCCAGGATCACATTTTTGTCATCCCTGGGATCCTTGGGCATCAACAGCGCATTGAGTTTGGATGTCAGGGCTTCGCCTTTTTTTTCCAGCACCGATATTTCTTCTCTGGCCATGGACCGGATGTCAGGGTCTGTATCCTTGAGCAGTTCCCGTGCCTCTGAAAGTTCGGACAGAACTTCCTCATAAGTTCTGAAGACCGGAACTATCCGGTTGAGTTCCCCGTGTTCCTTGACATACTTCTGGTATTTGTGCTGGTCTTTGATCACCTCGGGATCACTCAGGAGATGTTCCAGCTTTACATACCGTTCCGCAATGCCTTGTAATTTTTCAATCATGGTACAAAATCCAAAAGGGGTGCCCCAAGGCAAGCCCCTTTTGCAAAATCTTGAAAAATGTAAAATTATACAAGCTTGGTTGCATCAAACCCGGCATATTTTCTTTTAAAGCGATCGATGCGGCCTGCTGAATCCACCAGTTTCTGTTTTCCCGTAAAAAACGGATGGCAGCTGGAACAAATTTCCACCTTGATGTTTTCTTTGGTGGAACCCACCTCAAACGTTGCGCCGCAGGCACACGAAGCTGTGATTTTTCCATATTTCGGATGTATCTCTTTTTTCATTTGTCTATTCACTCCTTACATCTGCCTTTTTGCCAAGGCCCTTGATTCGTTAAAAAATAATGTTCATGAATTCATCAATTCAAGAAACTCTTTATTATCCTTTGTTCCCTGCATTTTTTCAAGTAAAAACTGCATACTGTCCACAGAATTTAAACTGGACAGCAATTTCCGCAGAATCCAGACCCGGTTCAATGTCATGGGATCCAGGAGCAGTTCTTCTTTTCTGGTACCGGATTTGTTTATATCGATGGCCGGGAACACCCGCTTGTCAGCCAGTTTTCTGTCCAAAACCAGCTCCATATTGCCGGTGCCTTTGAATTCCTCAAAAATCACCTCATCCATCCGGCTGCCTGTGTCCACCAGGGCTGTGGCAATGATGGTCAGGCTGCCCCCGTCTTCAATGTTCCGGGCCGCCCCGAAAAACCGTTTGGGACGGTCCAGGGCATTGGAATCCACACCACCGGACAAAATTTTTCCCGACGGCGGCATCACCGCGTTATAGGCCCGGGCCAGGCGGGTGATGGAATCCAGAAGAATGACAACATCATGGCCCTGCTCCACTATGCGCTTGGCTTTTTCTATCACCATCTCCGCCACCTGCACATGGCGTTCCGCAGGCTCGTCAAAGGTGGAACTGATCACCTCCGCATCCACGTGCCGGGTCATATCCGTGACCTCTTCCGGACGTTCATCAATAAGCAGAATCATGGGAACAATGCTCTTGTGGGATGCGATCATGGAATTGGCAATATTCTGGAGCAGCATGGTCTTGCCGGCCTTGGGCGGAGAAACAATCAGCCCTCTCTGGCCGAACCCCACGGGGCACATCAGATCAATCACCCGCATGGAATAATTATCTGACTCCGCCTCAAGGTTCATTTTCCGTTCCGGGTACAAGGGCAGCAGGTTGTCAAACAAAATGGTTTCAGCAGCCAGTTCCGGGCTCTGAAAATTCACCGCCTCCACCTTGAGCAGGGCAAAATACCTTTCTGAATCTTTGGGCTGTCTCACCTGACCGGAAATGGTATCCCCGGTTCTCAAATTAAACCGCCGGATCTGGGAGGGCGAAACATAAATATCATCCGGGCCGGGCAGATAATTGTACCCCGGTGCCCGCAGAAAACCAAATCCATCAGGCAGGATTTCCAGGGTGCCTTCACCATACACCTGGCCGCTTTTTTCCAAATTGGCCTGGAGCAGTGCAAAAATCAATTCCTGTTTTTTTAATCCGCCTATCCCCTTGATATTGTTTTCTTTTGCAAGCTTGGTCAGCTCACTGATCTTCATTTTGTTAAGGTCTACAAGATTCATCCGCGCTCCCAAATTTTTGTTATTTTTTCGAATTTTTCGAATTTTGATATGGTTTTTATGTTTTGCACTAGGATCATTGACAAGGATCAGTTGTTTATACGGGATACCTTTGTGGCAGTCTGAAAATCGCAAACAAGCACAAAAAAACAGACAGATGGCTGGTTTTTTTTTGGATAACGTATGACTAATAGTGCATTACTATTTTCTTGTCAAGAATTCTTTTTTAATTTCAGCGTACATATCTGCAACAGATTCAAAGACTTCACCAGGAACGCCCTGATTATAAATCACATGGTCGGATTGTGCTGTTTTTTTTTCTTGATCCATCTGTAATGACAACATTTTTTTGGCATCTTCAAGATCAACCCCGTCCCTTTCAGCGATTCTTTTTGCCAGTACGGCATCCGGTGCCGCCACTGTTACCACGACATCAAACGCGTTTTGCATGCCTGTTTCAAACAGCAACGGCACTTCCACGGCACAGGCTTTTTCCCTGCCATAGACTGCGGTATTTATCTGATGGAACAAGGCTTCAAAAATCAAAGGATGCAGCAGGGTCTCAAGCTGCCTGCGCAGCTCAGGCTGGTCCACCATCATATTTCGCAGCCTGGATCTGTCCAGTGTTTTATCAGGTTTTACCACCTGCCGGCCAAAAATTTTCACCACCCCTGCGTAACCTTTTTGTCCCGGCAACACCACCTGTCGTGCGATCTGATCACAGTCCAGGGTCACCAGTCCTAAGGAGGCAAAGGCCTTTAAAACCAGGCTTTTGCCTGATCCGGCAGACCCGGTCACACCAATTTTTACAATATCTGATTGGTTCATCATGTTGACTTATATTACAGGGGTGTGATATTTAGCAACCCTGTTCGGGCAGTATCATACAATTTCGGGCCGGTGTATGACCTGATTCAAATGCCGGCTCCAAGTTGCCAATACCATAATACATACAGAAAGGAAAATCAAACGTGGAAAGAACATTATCTATCATCAAACCCGACGGGGTTGCCAAAAACGTCATCGGAGATGTCATCAAGCGGTTTGAAACAGCAGGCATCAAGGTTGCTGCCATGAAAATGCTCCAATTAACCAAATCCCAGGCCAAAGGATTTTATGCCGTACACAAGGATCGCCCGTTTTTTGACAGCCTCACCGATTTCATGACCTCGGGCCCCATCGTGGTCATGGTCTTAGAAGGGGAAGATGTCATTGCCAAAAACCGCAAACTCATGGGCGCCACCAATTTCAAAGAAGCAGAACAAGGCACCATCCGGCGCGAATATGCCACAGACATTGAAAAAAACGTGGTCCATGGATCTGATGCTCCTGAAACCGCAGCCTTTGAAATCAGCTACTTTTTCAACAGCCTGGAGATCCAGGCAAGATAGCCCCCCTTATTTCACGGAATCAGCAGATCAAATCCCGTGGCAGCATCTTTTTTGCGCATCCCGATGGATCCTGTCAGTTCATGGATGATGACCTCCATCACCTGCCACACCCTTACCCCTTTGCGGATGCACCCGGTGATGGTATTGTCCCCTCTGCCGCATGCCATGTGCATGTGCAGCACAGGGGTACATGCTTTACTTTTTTGCCGGATTCATTTTTCCGGTCCGGTACCCATCCATATCCAGGCTCACAAAGGTAAACCCAAACTTTTTGAGCCCGGCTGAAATCTGTTGCCGCAATTGCATCATGGAAACCATGGACCTGTCATCGGTTTCAATGCGGGCCAGTCTGCCATGGCACCGGACCCGGACATGGGCAAACCCCAGTGATTTTATGAAAATTTCCGCCTGCCCAATGCGGTGAAGCGCCTGTTCGGTGATCACAGTTCCAAACGGGATCCGGGTAGCCAGGCAGGACTGGGAAGGAAGATCCCAGGTAGCAAGCCCCATCTGCTTTGAACAGATGCGGATTTCTTGTTTTGAAAATCCAGCATCCAGCAGCGGGGCCTCAAACCCCAGTTCTCCGGCCGCCTTCATACCCGGCCTGAAATCTTTCAGATCATCGGTATTCACACCGTGCAGCACATGGGCAATCTTTGCCCTGCGCGCAGCATCCTTTATCAGCGAGAACACGGCTGCTTTACAATGATAGCAGCGTTCAGGGGGATTTTCTATCACCTTTGCATCCTTGAGGATATCCGCTGTCAGGACCTGATGTTCCACACCCAGATCCTGCGCCACCTGCCCTGCCCGCAGGATTTCTTCTCTGGTCACAAACGCGGAATCCACGGTCATTGCCACCAGCCGGTCCAGGCCGGATGCGGCCGCCACTGCCAGAAGAAAGGCAGAATCCACGCCGCCGGAAAAAGCGATTGCAGCCTTTTTCATACGCTGTAACCCGGCTTTGAGCGCCGGCACTTTTTCATCACAACCCTGATGTGTTTTGTCGGTCATCATACATACCTTCATGCCGGCTCATCTGAGTTACCGGCTGGTTTGGTGCCGGGAATGCGCCCGGCAAATTCGCGCTCTATCGGATTTCCTTTACCGGGGTGACATCTGCATCTTGCGCGCTTGGCAAATTCCCAGAAAATCCTTGACACCACCGGCGGACTCTGACTCCGTCAATCTAGGTTCGAATCCTAGTCACCCAGCCACTGATATCAAGGGTTTTCAGCTTCGGCTGCAAATCCTTTTTTTGTTTTTTTCCGCCCTTTTTCCGTCAGCCGGTATTTCTGCAGTCGGCTCTTGGGCTTATCCGGCACCGTGAACGTAAAATGTTATTGAAACACTGAATCCCTATCATGGGAAAGTGTATCATTCAAGAACAACTTTTTTCCACGGCATCATGGTGTTCTATAATTGTCTTCTGCCCGTATGTTGTGAAAGATAGAATCCTGTTTTAATACTTGACAAACACCATCTGAAACAATAGGTAGATTCTGAATAGATGGAAGTATTTGCTGTTTTTTTAAGGCGATAAATACCTGGACCCAGATACAAAAAAACCGTTGAAAGGAAGGCCGGATGGAAGAAATAGAAGGCATGCTGGAATTAAGTGACGTTGAAGGCATTTATATTGATATCGGCACCCAGGTGTACATTGAAATTGACGGTGTTGATTTTTCCGTTACCAGTATTTTTATCGGCCTGCTGAAAAATGAATTCCTGATTGTTACCCTTCCCAGAAGGTACCGAAGCGTTAAAACCAAATTGTACCCCGGCAGCAAAATGGTAGTCAGATACCTGTATGACGGCTGCGTATTTGCCTTCCAGACAACTGTGATAGAGATCCTGACAAATCCCATCCGTACCCTTGCCCTTGAGTATCCCAAAATAGTTCAGCAGCGGGAACTGCGAATCGTCAAGCGCAACAACGTGGTAATTCCCGGCAGGGTAGAAGCCAGAAAGACCGAATTTCCCATCGTGATATTCGATATCAGCAAAAAAGGCTGCCGGTTTACCTACCATGACACCAACAATATCACCACCCTCAAGGAAGGCGACATTATACGGGTCTACTGTCGGCTGCCGGGTGTGTCAGATGAAATTGGTGCCATGGCCATTGTCAGAAATGTCAAACGCGAACAAAAACAGATCTCTGTGGGAACCAAATTTCAGGATATCACCAAGGCATTTTTAACGCCTTTGATGCATTTTCTGTTTGCCATAGAAGGATATAAAAGATAACCCCGCTTGCATTC
>JAIVHE010000536.1 GCA_020201255.1 Desulfobacteraceae bacterium | reverse complement strand
ATGCCGGGAGAGGCGGTGACCATGGTGCTGCGGGGTCTGGACCCGGGGCCGGGCCAGTCTTATGTGCTGCATATTCAGCCGGTTGACAGTGCCGGCAACACAGGGCCTGAAAAAGCGTTTGACATCCGCACCGCGCCGGTGCAGGCCGGATTTGATGCGCACCCTGCCCTGATGAAGTTGCTGTTGAGGTAAAGAAGGTGTTTCAAAAGATAGAAAATTCCTTGAAGAAAGAAAAAGGAACCTTGATTGTTTTACCAGGAACCATTATAGTTGATATGGTTGGATCGAAACAGCTATCTTTTATCGGAGATAAAAATTATGGAACAAATAGTTGATGTTACTTCAGCACGAAGGCAATTTGGAACAATTCTTGACGAGGTTTTTCATAAAGGGAGTATTTTTACTATAGCAAGAAAAGGTAGAATTTTAGCAAAAATTGTTCCGCTTGAAAATGCCCGGATAGAAGAAAGTGAATCAATGTCCCTGCAGCAAAAATCGTTGCTGCGGGAATTGAACAGCTTGCCTAACATTGGGATTGATAAAAATCCCGTCGAAATATTGCGAAAAATGCGTAAGCAAAAAAGAATCAAGTCTGAAGTCAAGCAACATGAGAAATAGGCGTACCGTGCTCGATGCGAATGTATTTCTTGAGATTGTTTTCAACCGCCCACTGCAAAATAAAGCAAAAAAGATATTTGAAGATGCCATCCTGGAACGAATTCAAATTATAGTTCCAGGCCTCTTTTTAGACGAAATCACGGAAGTCTTTTGTGGCAACATCGAAAATATCACAGACGTTGAATTCTACTTGAATTACATTGAAAAGCTGGCAAACTCCGGAGTGTTAACCATTGTTGTACCAAACTGTACTGTTCGAATGAAAGCAATCGAATTAGCAAGAACTGGAAACAAGAAAAGTGGTTATCCTGAATTGGCTGATTGTCTATATCATGCCCTGGCTATTATAAATGAAGCTGTATTTATAACGAACGACAAAAGACATATTGCAAAAATATCACATTTTGGACATATTGCAGGTTTGACTGATTACGAGACTAATCTATAATAAAATTGATTATTTTTTCAAGGAAGCGGCCTATCATAATCTCCAGATCGATGTCCGGGACCAGCTAGGGCCGGGTTGATTCCATTTGTCGGCTTACATTGGCCAAGGGGACACCATACGTAATTATCTTTTGTGATTCTTTGCCATATAAGATCCGTACGGGTTTCTCTTCAAACATCTGAAGGCCATTTTTATTGAGGATTCGGACTGCCTTGTTTTCCAAACGCAAAATAGCGGGATTCATTATATTCTTTTTTATGATGCTTATTCCCGGTCATGGCCTGGCATCCGGCGTTCAGGTATTTTCCTTACCCATTTCCCGAGATACCGGGGTTTGAGGGCGAGTCCATACTGGATGTGATTTTCGGCCATGGACATACGATCTGGAAATCTGCTGATGCGTCGGCCCCTGATGCCGGGGGTTGGCAAACGGTGCTGGTGGATCCGGATGTTGTGGCTGCCAGGGTTGCGGGACTGAGTTTCGGGTTCTGTCTGTGGGATGAGGTGGGCACCACTTGGCTTCATGGCCTTGCGGCGGTACGGCCGGTTATGGCGCAAGGCAGTGGACCCGTTGGACGGGTTTAGGCAGCTGTGGTTCCGGGCGGATATTTCGTACCCCGGGTTTTCACGGGACATGCTGTGGGGGATTACGGATATAGCGTATTACAGGGGCCTGGATGACCGCAGCGTGCGGTTTGCGGACAACCGGCGGATGCTGCACAGGCGGCCGTTTTATTTTGCGGAATACGGCAGTGCCAATAAAATTGCGGCATCCAACACCGGCACTGCTGTCTGGTGCCTTGATGCCTGGTTCAGGGGGGCATCCGGTGAATTTGTCAGCATAGGCCTTTTCCACAAACCGCAGCTTTGCCCCATTCACAACCCCATCCATCGAGGGCCACCAGAAAATCTGAGCACCCTTTTTTGCAGCCTGTTTAGTGCCTGCTTCTCAGTTCCTGTCAAAAAAACATATCAGCCGTGGATATTATTTCAAGGGGAAATTATTATCAATATGATAGTTCACCGGGATTACATGGCACCTGGTGATTCCATTATCAAAATATTTGATGAATCCATAGAGTTTTTCAATCCCGGCAGACTGGCTGGTGGCCTTACTGCTGAACAATTAACCAGCGGCAATTATATTTCAGCAGTAAGAAACAAACAAATTGCCCTTATCTTCAAAGAAGCAGGGCTCATAGAAAAATACGGCTCCGGCATCAAACGGGCCAGGCTGCATGTGTGCTCGGCTTCTCCGGAGACGCCTTTTCTGCGGGTGGGGGTTTCTTCTGTTGCAGGTGACTGGCAGGAGGGGTCCTCTTTCTGGTATTTTTACCAGGCCGGCAGTGCCTGCTTTTCCCGGGCGGCTTACAAACACAGAGACTGGGCGTTTGAAGTCGCTCAACCCGGGTGATAGGCAAGTCTCAATTTTGCATCATTCTGCCGTTTAGGGCGAACAATTATCTCAATATCCTGATCCAGGGCACGGAGGAAAGAAAACAGCCTTTCGATTGAAAATCCTTCAAGCCGGCCATTCCTCAGGGCTGATATTTTAGGCTGACTAACCTCCAGAATATGGCCTGCTCTTTTTTGGGTCAGGTTTCGGCTTTCGATGATATCATAAATCATGGATGCAATCCGGGCCTTGGCTAAACTCTCATCCGGGTTGGGCAGGCCCATGTCCTTGAAAATATTTCCTGAGCTTTTCACGGCCCGTGCGTTTTCTGCCATTTTATTCCTCCTTTGCCAGGTCCATTGCCTGTTTAAGCCTGGCCCTGATCGTCTTTAATACTGGCATGGGGGTCTTAATCCCTGACTTGGATTTCTTTTTGAAAGTATGGAGCACATAGATACATTTCCCAATTTTTACCGCATAGACCGTCCGATATGTATCTGTATGATACGGGGCCACAATTTCAAAAACACCTTTAAATCCCTTCAGAGGTTTTACCCTGTGGTGTTTTTTCCCTTCTTGTGCACGGTGAAGTGCAAAGCCGACTTCATGTTTCACCTCATCGGGACACTCTTTCAAATCTCCCAATGACGATCCTACCCAGACCAGTTCTTTTATCTCTTGCGTTTCCATGCTCTTTATTTATACCATATCTGGAATATTTTGCGCAAGGTTATTTTCACCGGAGAGCTTCCCGGAAAACGGGCAGGACCTGATTGATGATATATTGGAATCCATCGAGGCCATTGAAAGCTATGTTTCCGACATTGACAACTTTGAAGATTTTGCATCGGATCGAAAAACCTATAGCGCAACGATCAGAGAATATATCATTATTGGTTAGGCCATTCTTCCCATTATTTCATTGTTGGAATCAAAATTTCCCGAATATGATTGGCGTACGATTAAAGCAGGTGCAGGCCGAATTTGATGCGCACCCTGCCCTGCCCGGACCTGCTGTGGGGGATTACGGATATAGCGTATTACAGGGGCCTGGATGACCGCAGCGTGCGGTTTGCGGACAACCGGCAGATGCTGCACAGGCGGCCGTTTTATTTTGCGGAATACGGGAACGCCAATAAAATTGCGGCATCCAACACCGGCA
>JAIVHE010000320.1 GCA_020201255.1 Desulfobacteraceae bacterium | reverse complement strand
CCTTGTGGACGGCAGCGAGCACATGGAGTACAAGCCGGAATACGGCCCGGAGATCTACACCGGTCTGGTAAAGGTAGACGGGTACCTGATGGGGATCATCGGCAACAACCAGGGATGGCTGGGCGAAGGCTACCCTGAATACGCCGAGTATCCGGGCATCGGCGGCAAACTGTACCGCCAGGGTCTGATCAAGATGAATGAATTTGTCACCCTGTGCGGTAGGGACCGGATTCCCTTGATCTGGTTCCAGGACACCTCGGGCATCGATGTGGGCGATATTGCGGAAAAAGCCGAACTGCTGGGTCTGGGCCAGTCCCTGATCTACTCCATCCAGCAGACCGACATCCCCATGATTCTCATCACCCTGCGCAAAGGCACTGCTGCGGCTCATTATGTCATGGGCGGCCCCACCGCCAACCGGCACAATGCTTTTACCTTAGGCATCGCCACCACCGAGATCTATGTTATGCACGGGGAAACAGCGGCTGCCGCAAGCTATTCCCGGCGTCTGGTCAAGGAGAAGGATGCCGGCCGTCCCCTGGAACCGGTGATTGAAAAAATGAACACCCTGGCCAAGGAATACCATGACAATTCCAGGCCGGCCTACTGCGCCAAACACGGCATGGTGGATGAGGTGGTAAAAATGAAGGAACTGAGAAACTATCTCAAGGCCTTTGCCGGTTGTGCCTACCAGAACCCGAAATCCATCTGCCCCCAGCACCATCTGATCACCCCCAGAATTATCCGGGGATAACCCGGTATGTGAGGGTAAAGAGATTTTCACCCAGGGTATGGACAAGTGGTACCGGTCCGGTTATGATACATTTTTCCGGACCGGTACCATTTCCCCGGAAACATGACAGCAGCCGACTGCCATACCCATAACCCAACAATTACAGGAGGCACCATGTCAGGATCTGAGTTTTTAATTATCCAGAAAGACGATCAGGTGGCCCGGATCACCCTGAACCGGCCCAAACACAATGTCCTCAATATCCCCATGATGAAGGATCTGAACGCGGAACTCGAAGCCATTGCCACAGATGACACCCTCAAATGCCTGGTGATCACAGGAGAAGGCCCAAGCTTCTGCGCCGGTGTGGAAGTAGGAGACCACAAACCCGAGCAGGTGGATGAAATGGTGGCTGTGTTCAACCGGATATTTGAGATCATCAACATGATCGATATCCCGGTGATTGCCGCAGTCAAGGGCGCCTGCCTGGGCGGTGGCATGGAGCTGGCCATTGCCTGTGATATCGTGATCGCCGATAAAAAAGCCAAATTCGGCCAGCCCGAGATCAAACTGGGATTTTTCCCGCCCTATGCAGCGTTGCGCCTGCCTGAACTGGTGGGCCCGGCCAAAGCCATTGAAATTGTCACCACCGGCAAAACCTACAAAGCCAAACAGGCCAGAAAACTGGGCTTTGTCAGCCAGGTAGTGGATGAGGACGAGTTCACCGAAGCCGTGGAAGGGTATATTAAAGATATCTGCATGGCCTCGCCTTTGATCATCCGCTTGAACAAACGGGCCGTAAAACGCCACATCGGCACCAGCTTTTCCCAGGGCATTGATCTGGTATCCAACTATTTTCTCAAAACCCTGATGAAAACCGAAGATACCCTGGAGGGCATCGCCTGTTTTGAAGAAAAACGCAAACCCCAATGGAAAAACAAATAATCCGGGGTCAGAAGTTACCTTTTTACCCTTTGTTTGAATTTATTACAATGTCGTTCAACTGCGGATAATAGCGTTTATTTTTAGCAGCCTGTTTGATAATTTTCTCCCAATGGTGAAACGAATCCACATTTTTCAATGTGTGGTCGGCAAACTTTGGGTTTCCCTTTTCGGCAATCTCACGGATTCCTGCAAGGGCGTGATCATCATTAGGAAAATACAATGGTATCATGCCCTGATCCTTTGAGATGGCATTGAATACTTCCTTGGAACATCTTTCACTCTCGCAGTCTTCTAAAAATTTTTCCAGGCTGAAAAAAGT
Source organism: Desulfobacteraceae bacterium (assembly GCA_020201255.1). Classification (GTDB taxonomy): domain Bacteria; phylum Desulfobacterota; class Desulfobacteria; order Desulfobacterales; family Desulfobacteraceae; genus Desulfotignum. The sequence continues at coordinate 7,402 of JAIVHE010000320.1, read as the reverse complement.
AAGGCTGCCTAAAGCTCCCAGTGCGTGTCGTACAATATGTACCCCATATTTGCGCAAGGAGTTGCGGCTCAATTCTGAATCAATCAGCGCTTGAGAAGTCACATCGGACAGACTGGTACTGCCACCGGTCTGGGCGGAAGGAAAATGTGTAATCCAGGTATTGATCCTCGCCATAGCCGCATTGATGAACGTTTGGTGGGGGGAACTGTAAGAAAGATTACCGCCCGCCTCGGTAACACTTGGGATGCCGCAGTGAACACAGGATATACCCGGATTAACAGTCTGCGCAATAACCATCATGAAAATAACCTGAGCATGGTTTTGTGTCAGCAAAGCCTCCGGACTGCCGGGAGCCGAGACCCCGGCAATGCTCTGGTCGATCAGCAGAAGGTTATTACCTGTTCGGGCACTGCGCAAAAAAGGATCAACCATGTTATTCATCGATGCCAAAGAAGTAATCAAGCTGGTGCCGTCAACCCAGTCTGCTTTTCCTTTGAAAAAGGTTACCTCGTCATTGTTCATTGTATTGGTAGTGATCATCTTGAGCCCTTGATAGTTTTTCTCCATCAAATCAGCGACCTCAAGAAGAGAGATGCTCTTGTCACAGGCCACCGGCAGACTAAACATTCCGACAACATCCTGGTGTTCACCCACCGTGAAGGCAATTTTTTTGTACTCTTCCCGATTGGCCGGACGTAATTCTTCGTCACCAGTCCGTTTTAAAAATGGCGGGGTTGCACCAATGCCAAACGTATTCATTCCCGGATCTAAAGGCATTTTGCGGGGCACCCGTCCTAGACAATGATCGATATAATCACGCTTCAAGGGAATGAACACTGCTGTTTCGTTATCGAAATCTACGGCATCGGCTTCCATCAGAAGCTCCATAAGGGTCTGGTTATCACTGATATTTATGCCGATCTCCGTCAGTAAACGTTTTGCGTTTTCATCAATACGCAGGTATATGGCCTTCTCTGCGATCAGATCCTCCATATCCTCCATCCGACATTGCGCTTTTTTTAAAATCGTTTCGTCGGTGGCATGATGCAGGATATCCTCATAAATGGATTCAGCCTTTTCGAATTGAGCCTCTTTTTCCAGGAGGATTCCCTTGTAAAAGGTCTCATCTGCCTGTTTGTTCATGTCAGCCCTCACTGTTTTAGAAGTTAATTTTGAGTTCAACCCGTTCAACAATTCAACAATTCAAATAATTAGCAATAAGCATACCAAATAATTAGCAATAAGCATACCAGTGATTCAAAGTGATCCTTTCACAACAGAAAGAAGAGAATCGCTTTTTCTTTTGAACAATAATGTCTGCAGTAGCCGCCCAAAGAAGCGGGAGCCATGAAAAGCTGTTGTCAAGTAATTTGTTGCGTTGTTATTTACATGGATTTAGAGATCCTCAATATTCAGTCGCTGCGACAGTGCGACAGGCTGATGCAAATTGGCAGCAAAAAATCATATTCTGATGCTAATTTGCATCAAAAAGCAATATGCCTTGTTATATAACTGGAATAACGATGTATCATATCAATGGAGAATTTTTATTCTGCTGCAATTTTGCAAACTAAAAAAGGAGCCGGTGTTATTTTGATATACCATATTTTGCAGCCTTTCGGATGAGTGTAGACTGGTGAATGTTGAGTTTTTTGGCCATTTCACGCGTGGTTTTATACTGTTGAAATACACGCCCAATGATCTTTTGTTCGGTTTTAGCAACAGCTTCGGGAAGTGAAGTCACTTCTTGCTCCCCGTCTTTGAGGAATTTGTCTGGTTCTTTGGTTTTTACATCATGCGTGGTCACCACTTGGTCCCGGGCCGTCACAACGACCCTTTCCACTGTATTTTCTAACTGCCTGACGTTGCCTTGCCATTCAAGCCGGCTCCAATGATCAATGACGTCATCGGTAACCTGAATGTTCTTTTGATATTTCTGGTTAAATAGTGACAGAAAATGTTCGACAAGCGGCAGGATGTCTTCCCTGCGCTCATTGAGCGCAGGAATAGAGATCGCTGCAACATTGAGCCTGTAATAAAGATCTTCTCTGAACGCATTGTTCGCTATCATATCTTTCAGATTTCGATTGGTGGCTGCAAGCAGCCTGATGTCCACCTTGAAAGGTTTGGTTCCACCCACCCGTACAATGGATTTATCCTGAACGGCCCGCAACAGTTTTACCTGCATGTGCAACGGCAGCTCACCAATTTCATCCAATAACAGGGTGCCTTTATGGGCCAGCGCAAAATAGCCCAGTTTTCCAGCACGATTGGCACCGGAGAAAGCGCCGGATTCATAGCCAAACAATTCAGATTCCATGAGGTTTTCGGGAATTGCGCCGCAATTGACTTTAATGAATGGTCCGCCTTTACGCTTACTGTTTGTGTGAATGATGTCGGCGACAAGCTCCTTGCCAACGCCTGAAGGCCCCGTAATCAAAACAGGGCAGTCAACGTCTGCCAGCCGAAGTGCCAGGGAAACAATCTCTTCCAGTTGAGCTGATTTATAGACAAATCCTTTTTTTTTGACGTCCGCCTGCCGCAATTTATTTTTGTACAATTCTGTGAGCCCCTTCATTTGATCCAGTTCGGATTGTAATTCAAATAAATGGGTTGCATCTCTGATGTTGTTTACCACCAGTGAAATGTTATTCTTTTCATCAAAAACAGGGGTACTGGTTGCGATAATCGTTTTTCCATCCCTGGTCGTCAAGGTGGTTGTGACGGTTTCTTTTTTTTCAATGGCTCTTACAACTGAAGATCTTGAATATACGCCTTTCTCCAACATATCCGCGGGATATTTTCCAATCAGCTGGTCTCTGGAAAATCCAAAAATTTTTTCATTGGCCCTGTTCATTTTCAGGACTTTCCCGTCTCCATCTGACAACCATATACCGTCAAAAGATGATTCAAATATAGCGTCAAATTCTTTATTCAGAGCCTTGACCCGGCTGAGTTCATCAGATATTAATTCCAGTTCGGAAATATCCTGAAGAATAGCAACCGCACCGATAATACAATTGTTTTTATCAACAATCGGACTTCTGTTGGATAAAAAAAAGTTGTCTTTAATGCTGACTTTTTGCAGGATTTCGGAAGCGCCGGAACGGGCAACTATAGGCAAACGACTTTCAGGATAAATATCTTCTATTTTTTCATTGTAGACATCCTCAAATTTTTTACCAAAAAATTTTTCTGCAGAGTTATTAAAAATCTTTACCCTTCCTGCGATATCAACTGATATGATAAGATTGTGCGTTGAATTAATTATTGCTTCCAGCATAGATATTGCACTATGAAAACCCTTGCTTTTTTGCTTCATGATATACGCCTCGTCATAGACATTTTTGGTTCTTTTATCAGAACATCATGGTCATAACTTTTCACAAAGATTCTGATTTTGTCAATGATAGAATGTTTCAAATTGATAATTATAACGGCAAAACAGGCCCATGGCCTTATATTTGCATAGTTGGCATGAACCTGGGATGAAAATGAAAAAGCAGCCCGAATAAACCGATTGTTCACTTTTTTGCCATTCTAACCCATAACTTATAAATTGTAAGGATAAATAAATGAGTTCCGACCTTTTACAAAAAAGAAGACAAAAATTTGCCTGGTACTTTTTTGGTATCGTATCGCTGTCCTACCTTATGGTCTATTTTCACAGGGTGGCTCCGGCTGTCGTTTCAGATTTGCTCATGGCAGAATTCAATTTAAGCGGCGCTGTTCTGGGAAACCTGGCAGCCATTTATTTTTACGTATACACATTGATGCAATTGCCGGCCGGGGTCCTGGCAGATGGCGTCGGTGCCAGAAAAACCATTTTCTGGGGGATGATGATTTCCGGTGTCGGATCACTTATTTTTGCCGCCTCATCTATTCTGGGCTTTGCCTATTTGGGACGGATTCTCATTGGATTAGGCGTGTCAGTCATCTTCGTTTCCATGTTGAAAATCGTAACGGAATGGTTCCCTGAGAAACAGTTCGGCACCCTGTCCGGAATGGCCTTGTTTATCGGAAATTCAGGTGCCGTTCTTGCTGCAACCCCTCTGGCCTATCTGGTATCGTTATGGGGATGGCGTGTTTCTTTTTCCCTGGTGGGCGGCGTGGGGATTTTTGCCGGTATCCTGACCCTGCTTCTGGTTAAGAATCGTCCTTCGGAACTGAAATTGCCTTCTCCCAACACGACGGTAAAACCGGAGGTGAGCATGGGGATAAAGGATGTGATCAAGGGGTTGGGAGCGGTGATGAAAAATCCCGGCTCCTGGCCGCCGTTTGCTGTATTTTTCGGTATTTATGGGTCCCTTATGGCATTTCAGGGGATATGGGGACTTCCTTTTCTGGTTCAACAATACGGGATGGAACGGTTTGAGGCCTCTTCAAATCTGTTGATCATTGCAGTGGGCCTGGTGATCGGATGCCCGACAGTCGGTTATATTTCCGACCGGATCGGGAAACGCAAATCCCCTTTATTGACATTCACAGTGATGTATGCGCTGTGCTGGGTCGCCATGCTTGCATGGCCGGGAGGGAAGCCGGCCCCTTTTGTTCTTCCTTTTCTTCTGTTTGCCATGGGATTTTTTGCCTCTGGATTCATTCTTCTTTGGGGCTGTGCAAAGGAGGTCAACTCTACTGAATTTTCCGGTTGTGCCATCGGGCTTGCCAATATGGGAGGATTTTTTGGGGCTGCCGTTGTTCAGCCTCTTTTTGGATGGGCTCTGGACAAAAGATGGATTGGGCTTGTTGAAGAAGGGGTTCGAATTTATCCCCTGGAGGCATGGCGGTTTGCTTTTCTTCTGGCGCTTGTCATTCTTATTTCAACCACCCTCATCGGATTTTTAATTAAAGAGCCTAAACAGAAAATATTTTAATCAGGAAATGACCCCCGTTCTGGAAAAAATTGCCAGTAACGATACAAGCATACACCTTCAAAATCTAAAAAATAGTATCAGTTTGTCTAACAGATTGAGATCTAAGTTAAAATCGGCTATTGTCCCGGGACCATTTTTATTGACAGGCGTAAAAAAAATTGGCATAAAGCCGATCAATGTCGGATATATGAGGTACAAAAAATAATGTCAGAACAAAATTATGATTATAAAGTCAGGTGCAAATCGTGTTTTAACAAGTTCACTGTCCAGATGAATGACAGCCACGACAAATGCCTCTGGCTTGTGGACAACAAAGACTGGTACTGCGATTCATGTAAAAAAGAGTATCTTGATAAAAAGACAGCAATGCTTTCAAAAAACAATGCGAGCTTAGGTTTCCCGCAGCTTACCGGCACATTGAAGAGAATTGCCTGGGCTGAAAAAATAAGGGCGGAACTGATTAACAAAGTCAATTATTTGAATTCAAGCCTGAACCATGAAGATGAAGATGCAAAAGCATTATCAGACAAAGCTTTTCTGCTGTTTTTCCAGGAGTGGCAAAAGGAAACAGACGCCAAATGGTGGATAGACAACAGAACAACAAATGTCAGGGATATATCGATGCGAATAAAGGAAATCAGGGATACCCTGTCATGACGATCTGTAAGAATTGTATGGCAATCGCAAGTTGCCTCGTTGTAAGATGATATTTTATTCATTTTATATATGAGGTTACATGATTGAAACAGGGAGGCTATGGATGTGAAACAGGCTGATATTATCAAAAAAATGTGCAAAAATGAATTGACACAGACCGATGTCAAGGCCATCTGCACGTTTCGTAATTTTTCATCCCCCCAATCCGCATCGTCTGAAATTGTGGAAACCTTGATCACTTCTGATGTGGGGCTGAAAAGTGCATTGAACAGTGTAACCCGGAAAGAAGTCCTGATGCTTCACTTTCTGTTGGCGCGGAATGAACCGGTTGATATTTCCGCCTTTGCACGGATCAGTAATCAAGAGGGGCATAAATACGGCACATTTACCCAGCAATACCAAAAGGTCTTTACAGACATCAAACAACGGTTTGTCCGAAAAGGACTTCTGGCCTTTTGCGAAGGGCCGGCGCAATATAATAAAAAGACCAAGATGGAAAGAATCTGCCTGATTGTTCCCGTTGAATTTAAGGCGCATTTGCCCGGCATGTTTGAACGACCCGTAAAATCAGACCAAAAGGGGATCATCTCGGAAGACCGGATTCGAATATTGCTGGCAGGCATCAGCCGACCGCTGGAACCGGTTTTGGACCTGTTCTGTCATTTCAGAGAAAAACCGGATATCAACCGGGTCTGCCATTTGGGATGGGAAATGGGAATTCTGGAAACAGCCGCCTTTGAAGCCGGCACCTGTTATCGCCTGGTCCCTCGCATGGGCGAACCTTCCGGGGATATTTCCGAAAAACACTATGTCACAGACCCTGATAAAGCCGGTATTGATTTCACAAAAATCCCTTTGACGGTGCTGGCCCGGTTTTCGAAAGTGGCAAGGTTTCGGGTGGAAAACAAAAAGATTTTTGCCGCACCGGATCCGGTAATGATGGGCCGGCATCTGGATGAGATCCGGAATACGCCATGGCTTTTCCGATTGATCCATCATTTACCCGAATTCAAAAAACTGTTTCAGCAACTTGAAAAAAACTGGGGAAAGGAGATGGTTCACAGCAATCTGCTGGTTGCACAAATCAAACACATCGGTTTGAAAGCATTCCTTGAAAAAGCGTTATCCAATGAAGAGGTCCTTTTTCTGCCCAATGGATTTATCGCCTTTCCAAAGGGACTGGAAAGCAGGATTGAAACCGCAGTGGTGCAACAGGGGTTTGCCGTGAAACGCGTGATGCCTTGAATGAGCTCATGTTTCCAAGAGTATGACAAGAATAAAAATATGAAAAAAACGACATCGCCTGAAAAATACGCAGAACAACTCGATGAAACAGAATTGACCGATATCCAAAACCATGTACCGGATCTGAGAAAAGATCTCCATGTGTTTGTCAACTATATCCGCCACCGGACCGTGAAGCGGTCTGTGCGGGAAAACAAGCTTCCCAAACTGGATCTGAAACGGCTGGCCAAACTGTTATCAGATCCTGTTGCCATGTCGGATGTGGACAAATACGGGGAATCGGACTGGATCGATTTCATTGACGGTCTGGCCTTACGCCTGGACTTTATTGATTATGATATCCAGGGGGAGTATGCCGGTTATACCAGCAGCAGCATGTCCTTCCCGGATAATTATATTGAATTCGATAAAGACGTTTACCATGCATTTGTGAAAAAAAGCCTCCAGGAACAGGAGCAGATGATCTTTGACGGTCTGGTTGATTCCTATTCCAGCAGCCGAAATGAATTTTATGCCTTCAATGCCCTGAGCAGACTTGACCGGTTCGGCACCTGGGGGTGTGCCACCGGCGTGATGCCGTTTCTTGATTTTTCAAAGATCAGGAGAAGGATATTTGGTCACCTGAA
>JAIVHE010000535.1 GCA_020201255.1 Desulfobacteraceae bacterium | reverse complement strand
CACGGTGCTGGCAGCGTCTTCGCCGGTTGAGGCAATAGACCTGGCCAAAACCCATGCAGATAAAATTCATCTTCTCATGAGTGATGTTGTCATGCCGGAAATGAACGGCCGTGACCTTGCCGGACAAATCGTTCATCTTTATCCGGGCATTCGGCTTTTGTTCATGTCCGGGTATACTGCCAATGTCATTGCCCATCAGGGAGTGCTGGATGACGGGGTGGCATTCATTCAAAAGCCATTTTCAATGGAGGACATGACGGCGAAGGTTCGAGAAGTCTTGGATAAAACATCAGATGAAACTCAAGTATAATTATCCAAATCATGAATATTAACGGCCCGGAAAAAAAATGGATACCATTAATATTCAATACCTGCTATGGTCCGTTAACACAGGAAAGATCGGGCAAGTATGGGCAACTTTTAAGGTTTCGGAAAATGCAAAAAAATGGAAATCTGGTTTTAATTTTCAATTTGAAGCAGGTCAGATATTAAAATGATAAGCATTTTCTTACTTCTTGTATTTCGATATGTTATCCAGCCAAACAATGTTGGACCTGTATCAGGTTGGAGGTAATATTTTGATTTTTGGAGGATTATATGATTTGGTTAACAAAATACAAGTTCCTATATGTTATGCGTTTGATGAGGCCCGCATGATTTGTGATACCATTTTATAGCGGATGTGATGTCTGTCATGACCCGGAAAAAAATACTGGTTGTCATTTTTTTCGCACTGATGATGGTGGCTGTGTTAGTTTCCTGTACCCGGGAGAAGGAGATTCTTATCGGTTTTGCGGGCCAGCTGACCGGAGTCTATTCGGATCTGGGGGTTCAGGGTCGGAACGGCGCTGTCCTGGCTTTGGAGGAGATCAATGCCGGCGGCGGGGTGGCGGGAAAGCGGTTGAAACTGATCCCCGAAGATGACGGCAACACACCGGAAAAAGCCCGCCAGGCGGTCAGAAAACTGATCCAGCAGGATGCATACACCGCCCCGTTCCATCAGCATTTCATCCATCATTTTGAACAGAGCGGCGGCCGGATTGCCGCAAACTGCACCTTTTCATCTCAAGATTCCGGCAACTGGTCCGAAGTCCTGGCCTGTCTGCAGCTGGAAAATACCCCTGGCGTTCTGATCATGGCATCGGCCAGGGACGTGATCAGCATAATTCAGGCCATGGGGGCATCTGGAAAGGACAATGTCCTGCTGAGCAGCGGCTGGGGGGCAACCCAGGAGTTGCTGTCCCAGGGTGGCCGGATCGTTGACGGCCTGTACCTGGCAAAATCCGGCTTTCTTCACGAACCGGATTCTACTTATACGGACTTCGAACGCCTTTACAAAAACCGGTTCGGACGGGTCCCCTCCTTTGCTGCGGTACAGGGATACGATGCGTTAAGGGTTCTGGCCTTGGCGCTTCGCCAAACCGGCGGCGACTCTCGGGGCCTGCCCCGTGCCCTGGCCGGGATCACGGATTTTGCATCCCTTTACGGCACCCTTAGCCTGGACAGTTTCGGGGATGCCCATCTGCCGGGAAGCATTTTTCAAATCAGAAACGGACAATTTGAACATCAATGGACAGCGGAGCCGGAAAATGAAAACAGAAAATGACCGACTGTCCACGCTTTCTGACATGGTGCGAAGCTTTTTGTTCCGATGGCTGCTGCTGCCGGCCCTGGGGATTGTGGTCTGTTTCGCGGGCATCTGGTGTTTGAGCAAGGCCCATGATTTTACCCGCCAGCAAGAGTTTCTGGCCAGATCGGCCGGAGACTATATCCAGACCAGCCTGAATATGTACGATGTCCAGATGCAGCGTGCGGCCGCAGATCTGTTCCACCGTTATCCAATGGAAACCGTTCTGCTGCAATTGAGCATGAATATCTATTTTGAAACCGCTTATTTACTGGACCCATCCGGAAAGACCCTGCATACCATGCCCCGGCAAGCAGACAAAAGAGATTTTTCCGGATTGATCCGGCTGCCGATCCCCCGAAACGGATTTGTTCTGACCGCTCCCTATTATTCACGATTCGCCGGCCGGATCGTTGTGGGAATGGTCAGAGAGGTATCCGGAGATTATCTGCTGCTGACGGAACTGAACCTGAACCACCTGCAGAACGTCATATTGAACCTGAACCGGCACATTCATGCCGGTTCCGCCTTCATGACCGATGAATACGGCAATCTGCTGACCCACCAGGACATGTCCCGGGTTGAGCGGCAGGACAATGTCGGACACATGGCGATCCTGACATCATCAAAGAATGATCCGGCTACATCCGGTTATTTCCGGGAACCGGAGGGTATGATGCTGATGAGCGCTGTTGTTTTGCCCATGGGAAACTGGAAACTGATCATTGGGCAGGATGCCAAGGTCCTGTTCAAACCGATTTTGGTCACAGTGGTTCTGCTGTTGATGGGGGTATTGGGGTTGTATTTTCTGGTATTCTATCTGCTCAATCGACACATGCAGGGTGCAGTAGTGACCCCGCTGAAAAACCTTGGCCGGGAAATTGAAACAATCAAACAGGGAAATTACCTTGCCGAAGCCGTGTCTCCCATAACTCCCGGGGTGAAGGGATTTAAGGAGCTGTCATTGCTGCACAACAACTTTATCCAGATGCAGCGGGTTCTCCAGCAGCGGGAAGCGGACTTGCGGCAAAGCGATGAAATCCTGAACAATACCGATTCCATTGCTGTATTCAAAGACCCCCAACTGTGCTATCTAAAAGTTAATCAAGCCTTTCTCCAGCTGACCGGTCATGACAGCCTGGATACGGTGCTGGGAAAAACCGATGCAGACCTGTTCAGAAACCTGGCCACCCGGGAGCAGATGCAATCATTCATGGACAATGACCGCAGGGCATTGGCACTTCCCCCCGGACAAAGCCTGACCATGGAGGAATACCTGCCCGGAGAGAACGGGAAGATCCGCACATTTTTGACCAAAAAATTCCCGATTTACAACAAACCCCATGATACGCTCCTTGGGGTCGCCACCCTGACTTCCGAAATCACCGCCCGGAAACAGGCGGAAGAGCAACTCAACCAGGCACAGAAAATGGAATCCGTCGGCCGACTGGCAGGGGGTGTGGCCCATGACTTCAACAACATGCTGGGGATAATACTGGGACATACGGAACTGGCACTTTTGAAGACGGATGAAGATAATGATTTGGTTTCCGA
>JAIVHE010000534.1 GCA_020201255.1 Desulfobacteraceae bacterium | reverse complement strand
CATGGACCACGATAAGATGCAGACCTATGTGAATGTGGATTACCAGAAGGAATTTTCCATTGTGGGTCTGGTGGTGGAAAAGGGAAATCAGAAAATTATTGCCGAGGCCCGCATGGTGAGAGACGAGCGCACATACTATGGGGAAGTAGCCTTTCTCATTGATGAAAGATTTCAGGGTATCGGTATTGGTTCCTACATGCTGTCACGCCTGATCGAGCAGGCCAGGGAGCAGGGGTTCAAGGGGTTGACCGCCGAGGTGCTCGCAGACAACCAGCCCATGATAAAGGTGTTTGAAAAAGCCGGTCTGCCCATGAAAACCAGTCTGAGCGGCGGAATTTATCATGTAACGCTTCGGTTTGTCGATTAGTGCCTTACTTCTCAGTTCCTGTCAAAATAATAAGAAAATGAAAAAGGGTATTTGGGTTGCGGGTTCCCCGCGTTAGGATAGTATTATCAAGTGCCGGTATTCATGGCATGTCCGGTTGTTTTTTTGATGCTTCATTTTTTTCCCCGTCTGCCGATATGATATTTCAGCCTATTTCTATAATGTGTAAACAGGGAGACCCGTTATGAAATCCATCGCCAGTAACCTGCCTGCGCCGACAGCTTTGTCCGGGGGCAAAAATCTTTCCCAGGCAAAGGTTTTTCACCAGGAGCGCTTTTTGAACATGGTTGAAAAACTGGAAGCTGGTGTGACCATCAAGACGCGTGAAGGGGATGTGGTCAGATTGTCCGCAGGAACGTTTGCGCAATTTGCATCTTCTGAATACAACAGCCGGGGAATTATCCGGGCTGAAGACAGCATTGTCCAGCAGAATTACCATCAGCGAACCATTTCGTTACATACCAAAGAATCCTTTTCCTTCAGTGTTCAGGGGGACCTTAATGAACAGGAACTGGCGGATATTGATGCTATCATCCAGGGCATTGACGGCATTATCGGGCAGATGGCCGCCGGAAATATGGAGGAAGCTGTTTCACAGGCCATGGGAATGGACACATTTGATTCCATATCCATGTATGCGGCTGACATCTCTTTAGAGCAGCGGTATGCATACCAGGAAACCATCGAGTCCGGTGTCAAAACAGATATGCCGGCTGCTTCGGACCGAAGCCGGATGCATGACACACCTTTTGCCAGAAACGTTGCATCCTTTACAGACAAGATGGCAAAATTTCTGGAAAAACAGCAGGATCTGCCGGTGGCAAAAGCAGCCCCCGGCCTGGATGCATTGTTCCGTCACCACCAGAAACACCTGCCGGAAACCAAAAGCCCGGAAGGGTCATTGTCACTGGCCCTGGAAAATGCAAGAAAACAAATGGATCAGCTGATTGCACAAATGATGAAAGATAGTTTTGGCGATCAATTGGACCAGACAGCCTGACGGTATACCTTTTTTGCGGCAGGATTTATCGGATCACCCGAAATAAACCTGCTGGCCAGTATCCGCACCAAAATCTGAAATCGGCCTTGATACAACCAGGTCCATCGCCTCCTTGTAGATCGATTTGCATCCAGCAGCATCGATAAGGTTTTTACGCAGGTAGATGCTCAATACACTCATGAACTCATATCGCCATAAAAACGGTGAACTCCACTGGCTGTCCTTTAGATAAAGCGCTTCAGCAAGGGGGTTGTATGTATCATTGGGAATGAAAAGATAGCTGATGATATTGGTGTCCACAACTATCACGGCCTGCCCTCCTCGACCATTTCTTTCAATTGTTCCTGTGTGGGGTGGAATTCTTTAACGTTTATAGCCTGCCTCAATTTTCGTATCTCCGCCAGTCTCTGCTCAGTGGATTTTTCATTTTTCATATATTGAGAAAGGCTGTATATGATTTGGTTGTTGATGGACCTTCGTTCCTCTTCAGCCATTTTTTTAATATCCTGGTATAAAACATCAGGAATCTCACGGATGGTAATATTTGGCATGCTGCCTCCTTATGTTTTTGTTGGACTCTCATTTTTTTTGAAAATGGCTTCCACCAGGTTGATGGCGTTTGTTTCAAAATTGCGGGACATGGTATGGGGAAAGAGCCGGGCATTTTGGCCAAACACCAGGTGGGGGCCTAAGGGCCGGGGCGTTTTTTCATTTTTCTTTGCAAACTCTCTGACTTTTTGCCAGTATCTGCAGCCGGCTTTGGTGGCATCCACATGATGTTCCATGGTAAATCCCGTTTGTAAAAGGGATGCTGCCAGGGTATCCCAGGGTT
>JAIVHE010000227.1:1876-4093 GCA_020201255.1 Desulfobacteraceae bacterium | reverse complement strand
CGGTAGCGCTGTTTTTTGTAGTCTGTAAAGGTGTCGGGAATCAGCCCCTTACCATAACTGTCCTTGACATAGACCGCTTCATACCCGTGCTCGAAAATACGAAGCCCCAATTCGGCATCCTCAGTAATAGACCATTCCGCCCATCCGCCGACCTCTTCAAGAACCGAAGCCCTGATCATGGTCATGGTTCCATGTTCAATGATGGCGTTACGGTCATTCCGGGTGACCATGCCAATATGAAAAAAGCCCTTGTACTCGGCATGACACATGGATTTGAAAGCTTTTTCATTCCCATCTCTATAATCTTGCGGTGCCTGTACAAATCCGATTTCAGGTTTTGCAAAATATGGAACAAGGTCTTTAAGCCATGAAGGTTTCACTTGGTAATCGCTGTCGATAACGGCAATAATTTCAGAATCCTTGGATGTATGGGCTGCGGCAAAGTTCAGAGCCCCGGCTTTGTATCCCGCAAGAGGGTCCACATGGAAAAAACGAAACCGGTTGCCAAGTTTTTGGCAATGGTCTGAAACCGGCTGCCATATGGCCGAGTCTTTGGTGTTGTTGTCGATGACCAGAACCTCGAAATTGGGATAATCGAGCTGAGCAAGACTGTTTAAGGTTTCTTTAACCATTTCCGGCGGCTCATTGTATGCCGGGACATGGACAGAGACCTTTGGATATCTGACCGGATGATAAGCCGGTGGACAATCGGTCGGGGTGAAAAGTCTTCGCCGACGCTTGACCCATGAGGTTTCGGCCCATTCATGAGCCTCGGCCAAAAGAACCAGACCGATTCCCAAAAAGCCCATGGCAAGGACAATCCCGATCACAATAATCCCAGGCGTCAGGTACTGATTTGTATAATCATACCCTGCCCATACTATGCTGACGCTGAATCCATATGCGATGACCGCCAGAAAACCTTTTCCCCGGCCCAAAAGAGTATGACTGTCAAAGAGAAGGATAAAGAAAACAAATAAAGCCACAACAATAGATCCGCCGGCAAGCCAGCGCCACTCAGGTACCTTAACAATAGGCTCCGTAAAGGTGAATTTCGGATTTCTGTAGGCATCAAAAACCCCCCAATACGCACCGACCGATCCTTCTGTCTCTTTTTTCCATGTTTGATCAAAGGCTTCCATCAGATAATATTCATAATTTTCAGCGGTCGCCCGTTCGAGAAACCGTCGAAGAAAAATGGCTTCGTTTGCTTCGGATGCAATGGCGCTTTTACGGGTCCGTCCATTGCTTGGCCAGCCGACTTCAGCCATCAGTATGGGCATTTTCGGAAAATCAGTCTGAAGAAGATTATAGGTCATTTCAACATGATCAACGGCCTCATTAAGGCTGATTCCCTCCCAGTAGGGCAGAAAGTGAGCTGCGATAAAGTCCACATGCTTGACCAGTTCGGGGTGCTCAATCCATATATGCCAAGGCTCGCCGGTACTGACGGGAACGTCAACTTCTGATCTGACACGTTCAAGATACACGGCAAGTTCCTTTACCGTCAGTTCTTTCCGAAGAATTGCTTCGTTGGCCACAATCACCCGTTTAACGACATCCTTATTGCCATTGGCAACGGAAATAAGTTTTGTCAATTCAATATTGTTTTGAATCGGGTCCGCTGTGAGCCACGCGCCAAGAGTGACATTCATGTCATATTTTTTTGCCAGTGCGGGAATTTCGCTGAGTGTGCCGCTGACACCATAAGTTCTGATGGAATGGACCTGTCCTGCCAGAAGTTCGATGTCCTGGTCAATTTCCTCAACAGAAGGATAAAGATTATTGGCTGGATCATTTCCAATGCGCAACGGTGAAAAAGACATACCTGAAACTGAAGAGGGCCATGCCGGTTCGGTGAAAGGCCGATTCAGTATCGCCCAGAAACTAAAGGTGATGACACCAAGTACCAAACCAAGTATCAAATTGAGCATTATTTTATCTTTAAAGTGTTTCACAATATCTCCTTATGGTGGAATCTTTTAACCCGCATATTGTATCAACGAATTGGATGGCAACGATTCATGTATCAAGTGGATACACTGCATTTGAAGCGAAAATCGAAGGGTTATGTTGGGAACTGTTTCTCATATCTATAAAGTTAAAGGGTACTACATATGCAATGCTAATAAATTTTGAATCAAACACAAACAATAAGCCAACAACATGCAAATAATCCGCTAACCAAGTGCAAACAATGGGCCAATGGTTTAATCT
>JAIVHE010000227.1:0-1867 GCA_020201255.1 Desulfobacteraceae bacterium | reverse complement strand
CATCAACATTGTTCAAGAAAATGAAATCACGTTCTTTCTTTTTTTCATCCGGCCCGCTTCTTTTTGTGTTTTCCCCGCTTGCAGCCGTCATTATTCAGGAAATGATCATCCGTCGCAGTTTTTCCGACATGTTCGACTGGATTTTGCTTTACCCGAAACCGTTCACTATCAATGCATTACTGGTCACAATCGTGTTTTCAGCCTTTATTGCCCTGACCGGAAAAATAGTTGCAGGTATAACTTGCGGCGCTGTTCTTCTGATGATCATGACAGTGGTCAATATTGTCAAAATGATGATTCTCCATGTTCCCTTTTTCGGATGGGACCTTATATATGCCTGGCATTTAGGGGCACTTGCAGTGGCTTTTATTTCAGGAAAAATTTTGATTCCGGCCGGAATTTTAGTTTTTGCGATTTTTTTATTTTCTCTCTATCGTTTTAAACACATTGTCGGACCGTTTAGGATTAAAACCCGCTTGTCGTTTCTTGTTGTTACCATTATGCTGGTTGGCCTTTTTTTCGGCAATACACTCAACCCCATTGCATTGTTCAATATCCGAAATATCAACTGGAACCAGACCGAAAATTACGCCACCAACGGATTTCTGCTGGCCTTTACAATGAATATCGCGCCGGCGTTGATTAAGGCGCCCGAGGGTTACAATCGGGACATGGTGGCCGGCCTGGTCGACGACTATTCCAATTTGGGAAATCAGCCCTCCGGCAAAGATGAACCGGTTAGTTTAGTGATTCTGATGAGCGAGGGATTTTCATATCTTTCCGACGCCAAATTTGAAGCCTCAGATGATCCCCTGAAAAACATCAAGCAACTGTCTGCCAACCGTACATCCTTTTCATGCATGGTTTTGGAGTCGCGACCGGGTTTACCCCAACCTGGGTTTTGAGGAGTTTATTTCCTTAGACCAGTTCGAAGGAGCCGAAGTCAGGGGTAAATTTACTTCGGACAAAGCACTGGTGGACAAAATGATTGATGTTATTGAGTCCACAAAAGGACCTTATATGGTTTATGCGGTTTCCATGCAGAATCATATGCCATACCTTCCGAATGCATACGGTGCCGACAGTATTTCCGTCACCGCTGATTACCCGGAACGGTTGCGAAAGGAACTGGAAACCTACCTGACCGGACTTCGGGATGCGGACAGGGAATTGGCAAGGTTGACACAATACCTGAGTACCCGCAAGGAGCCGGTCATCCTTTTATTTTTCGGTGATCATCAACCAAGCATAGGACCGGCCTACTATCACCTTTCAGGCACGCTCAAGCAGGGACTTCAAATGGAAAAGCAGCTCAGTGAAGTACCGGGATTGCTATGGTCAAACAAAAAAGAATTGCTCAGTAACGCGAATATTCCTGAAGGAATAAGCCCGTCTTACATTCCCGGAATCCTGCTGCGGCAAATGGGTGTGGATCAGCCCCCGCATATGGCCTTCACCGGACATGGTATTAACGATTACCCGGTGATTCACCGCAATTTTATCAAAAACGGTGATGATGAGCTGGTCCCGTTTTCTCAAATGCGTCAGGAACCTTTTATCCGGGGACTGGAAGTTCTTTCCTATGATGTGCTTTTCGGCAAGCAATTCAGCAGCGGGATGTAAGTTTTTTTCTCCGGTATCTAATTGATCTGCTTAAAATTCAAATAAAAATAATAGAGGTAACAGATTTGGAGAGTTTGACTTTTATGGAGGGGGTACTGGGGATTCACGCCCGGAAAGAGGATTCATTACATTGTTTTGGGTCAAAGGGGCTCAGACTCAAGGAACTCGCCGGTTTAGGCTTTGATGTGCCCGACGGCTTTTTGATATCCGTCGAAAGTATGTCATGGCTGGTCAAGGCCTGCGG
>JAIVHE010000226.1 GCA_020201255.1 Desulfobacteraceae bacterium | reverse complement strand
GCTGCGGGCCAGGTTGACGAAGTGCACGAAAAGGGCCTTGTCTGTGGGATCGGTCATCAGCAGCACATGGTCCTTTTTGGTCAGTTCGGGTCTGAAAGGATGGGCCAGCATCTTGCCGTCCAGATTCATGAGAAAGACATAAGAGTCCTTCCACACAAAAGGGCCCCGCTGGTCGCTGATTTTTTTGATGCCTTCCTCCAGGCCCCTGGAGTTAATCAGGGCTGCGGCTTCCCGGCACATTTCCACGCATTCTTCCTTGGTTGCCGATTCAGCGGCTGTGACCGGAAAAGCCAGGAGCACGGAAATCAGTATTGCTGCCAGGCAGTAAACAAAACGGGTCATGGGTTCACCTCCTTTTATTTTTTTATTTGATCCAGGGCTTGCCAACCGGGAGCACGTCGCGGCCAAAGACCTGGGCATAGATCACATGGGCCATCATGTAAAGGGCCGAAGCAGCGCAGACCATCAGTACATAGCCGGCAATCACTGTGAACTGATCGTAGCCGAAATGGGCAATGTCGAGCAGGATAAACCCGATTAAAAGCAGGGTGAATGTCACGGCCATGGCCGAATGAATCCGCATGGCCGGAATCCACATGATAAAGGTGTAAATGGTCCAGCAGATCAGAAACCAGCAAACGCAAGGGCCAGAACGGGGCCGACCCCGCACCAGCCGACATTGTGAAACTGAAGAATCAGGGTGGTAATGCCGAATCCGGCCAGCCCGACAACGGCTGGATTTCCTTTGGGCGCTTCTGCTTGGGCCATGTGTGTCCTCCTTGCTTTTGTTGTTTTTTGGCAATGAAAGGATAAGAACTTGCTTTTATGTTGTCTAAACCATAGACAATCCTCCAAAATCTATATATTACCTGTATCAGGCTTAAGCAAATTAAGGCAAGAAAAAAATCACGTATTGAAGCAACTTTGAAACTGGTATTGCAAAATATAAAGAAGCTAATACTGGTATGTGCTTTTATTAATCCGTTTGATTTTTTTCACCCTGACTTTCCAATGTGGCATACTCAGGCTTGACACTGTAACACCTTTTGCTTCAATTGCATGGGCAAAGTCACCATCTGCCAAGTAGATCCCGACGTGATTTATTTTTTCTTTCTTCGGTGTTCGGGAAAAGTAAATGAGATCTCCTGTCCTTAGCCCTTCAAAAGGGATATCATTGAATATGGACAGCCTGGATTGAGAAGCTGCAACATACGGCAGATCAACGTGAAAGATGTGTCGGTAAACAAGCCTGACAAAACCGGAACAATCCATTCCCGACTTTGTGCTTCCGCCTCTTTTGTATCGGACACCGATGTGCTTGAATACTTCCTGCAAAATTTGATCATCAAGGCCGGATAAATCATGGGGAGATTCAACTGTGGTTTCGACCAACGGTTTCTCGCAGTACCCATTAGAGAAAATCAGATTTGCCAAAAGCAAGCCGAATGTTAATGTCACGTGAGATGTTTTCATAACTGTTTTCTTTGGTTTGAAACAATCATAATATTGCTTATGCTGTCTGTATCATCCGATGTCGTTGATATTTTTTGGATCAGTATCGGACAATGTGGGGGTATATGTATCAGGTCGGATCATTTTTATCAAGATGGAATCAGGGACTGCAAGACAAGCTTTACATAAACGATGGTCCGTCATCCACGGCTTCTGAAAAAGAGAAAAGGGCCATTCTGCGCAAACGGCATCGGATGGTCTGATCAGGAAGCGGGGAAGCCAATTTTTGACATTCATATTGGCAAAAATTGTCAGCAACTTATTTTATATGTACATGATTTTTTACTGGAACACCCGAAAAGTAGGCAGGCGTTGTTTTTGTGTTTTGTCAGCATGAAAATTGCATGTTAGTTTTTGTAACAGCACAATGCCCCAAAAAAATAAGGAGGACCTATCACATGAGAATTAATTCAAACACCTCCAGCATGTTTGCCACCAGGCAATTAGGTGATGCATACAAATCATTTTCAGATTCTATCAACCGAATATCAACCGGGAAAAGAATAAACAAAGCGGCTGATGATGCATCCGGTATGACCATTGCAAACAGATTGAACAGCCAGGCTGCAGGCATGGGCCAGGCCATAAAAAATGCAAATGATGCCATCTCTGTGACCCAGATAGCAGATGGTGCCCTTGAAGAAGCTGCAAGTCTTATCAATACTATAAAAACAAAATCCATCCAAGCATCGAGTGACAGCCAATCACATGACAGCAGAGCAGCCATTCAGTCGGACATCAACAATGCGCTGAAGTCACTGGACCGGATATCCCAGACCACATCGTTCAACGGTCAGAAACTTCTTTCAGGTGATTTTACAAACAAACAATTTCAGGTGGGGGCCAATCCCAATGAAACAGTAGAAATATCTATCGAATCTTCTGATTCTGCACATCTTGGTTCTGCAGAAAACGGCAGTCTTTCCAGCATAGATGTCACAACTTTTGAAGGAGCCCAAAAAGCAATTGAAATTGCTGACGCTGCCCTTGAACAGGTTAATACCATAAGGTCTTCCATCGGATCAAAACAGAATCAGCTGGCATCAACCATCAATAATCTTTCAAATTCACAGATAAATAGTTACGCTGCAGAATCTGCCATCCGGGATATTGATCTTGCTGAAGAATCCATGAATATGTCCCGGCTGGAAACACTCACAAAAGCGCGTACCTTTGCTGCCGCTCAGGCAAATGCCTCGCAGAAAAATGTCATGGCACTATTTGGTACATAGCTTAAGGGGCTTGCATTGCATAACCTCCAGCCTATAGTTCTGGTCATATGAACTGATACTGAGTATACCTCATTAATATTATCACAAGTATCAAGTCATGTGACCGGCACTATAATT